>NZ_BAAAZP010000205.1:0-29610 GCF_039536965.1 Nonomuraea antimicrobica
ACCGTTCTCGACCTCGCATGATCGAGGAACAGGACAAAACTCCACTACGCCGGAGCCCTGCGGGAAATGCTCGTCCAGGACCCGGTTCAGTTCGTGTCAGAGTCCGCGCTGCTTGAGATGTCCTGAAGCAGCGCGAATGCTTTTCCCGCGATGTCCAGCGCGGTTTTGGTCTTACCCAGCTCGCCGGCCAGTTTCTCGTTGCGGGACTCGAGCTTTGCGGTGTCGGCTTTGAGCTTCTTGTTCTCGGCTCGCAGTTGGGCCAGTTCCTCCGACTCGGCGCTCTTTTCCGGCCGGCCGGTCGAGGCTGGGAGCGTTCCGTTCTCGGCTTGCTTTCTCCAGTGCACGATGTGGGAGTGGTACAGCCGCTCCTTGCGGAGCAGCGCACCCCGCTCGGGGCTGCCTTCGGGCAGTGCGTCGAAGGCGGTCAGGATCCGTGCCCTGTATGCCTTGGTGAACGTCCGCCGTTTGGGCCGGGTCGGCTGCTCATCGGTCACCCGACCATCCTGCCCCGTCATGGCGGTCTGGTCGGCGAGGGTCATCGTCACTGTCTCGATCGTCCTGTCTCGCCCTGCTTCGCATCAAAAGGACTCATACGTCACATGTATCACAGCAGTCTGACAGAGAGGGGCACCGTACGAGCCGAATGCATCGACCGCATATTGATCTACGACGAGCGGCACCTTCGGTCGGTCCTGGACGAGTACGTCAAGCAGCGAGGTAGGCCGTCCGGTGAGGTGCCAGCGTACTGGTCCTTTTCCGGACGGCCCCCTCCCGAACCCGCCGTGCCCGTTTCCGAGCAACGGGCTCTCCAGTGATTCAAGACATTCAGCACCGGTTCGGCGTTCTGCATTGCGCATACCTTCCGGACTTCGATGTCGATCACCTGACCTCCTTCGCCCTGTGGACGGCATTCCTGTCCCCCTTGGCAGGCCGTTACTCCTGCGACTACTACGAGGTCTCCGTCGAACCTTAGGGCTCGCGCCCCTTAGGTGATCCCATGTTCATCCTTGTTGTACGTATCGAGCGTGATTTAGGCGCCCCATTCATCTCCTTGAATTCCCTCATTGGGAATCGCTCCACGCCCCGGAGGATGCATCGACCTTGTAGTGATGCCGATGCAGGGTCTGGCGCCGGTTACAAATGCCATTTCCGGCGGACGTGCCCTTTCGTCGTCTGGAGATTAGAGTTCAGGCAATCCAGCTTTCGCCGTGTCACGCGGGCCCCTCGACGCATCGCTTCTGGCACTTGAACGCGACCGCCGATTTTCTGGCATGCTGTGGTCCCCGATCACCTTTCGGATCCGGGTCAGCCATCAGGCCCAGGAACCTCCCTCCGAGTCCCTCCCAACTGAGTTGGGGATACAACAAGGCGCCTCATGGCGCAACTACAACGAGCACCGCCCGCATCAAGCCCGACAGCACCTACCCCCGGGCAGCCTCACCATGCCAGCCGCAAGCGACGAGCAGGATGCTCTCCATGTACGCTGAAAGCCCATCCTGGCAGGGCTGATCGGCGAGTACCAACACGCAGCTTGACCCAGAAGACTGCAGCTCAGAGCCAGAATCGTTATTTCGAGCGCCACAGGGCGCACGAGAAATTCTCAGTTGCTGCCGACAACATCAAGAAGCGTTAGCCTGCGAGTGTGATCGATGGCGTTGGCGGGCAAGTCCTTGACGGACGCTTTGAGTTGGTGGAGCGGCTGGGCAGCGGCGGGATGGGCACCGTGTGGCGGGCGCGTGACCTGGCGCTGCATCGCGAGGTCGCGGTCAAGCAGGTCAGTCCCCTGGCTCCTGAGCTCGTCCAGGACGCGGAGGCTTCCCGGGTGCTGCGGGAGCGGGTGCTGCGGGAGGCCCGCGCGCTGGCGCGGATCAGCGATCCGCACGTGGTGACAATTCATCACATCGTTGAGGAGGGTACGGGTTCCTACCCCTGGCTGGTGATGGAACTGGTGCGCGGCGGCAGCCTGGCAGACCGGCTGGAGGAAAGGACGCGGCTGGAACCACAGGAGGCCGCCCGCATCGGCCGCCAGGTCCTTTCCGCGCTGCGTACCGCGCACGCCGCAGGCATCTGCCATCGTGACGTGAAGCCCGCCAACGTGCTGCTGCGCCCTGACGGCAGCGCGGTTCTCACCGACTTCGGCATCGCCGCCCTCCAGCGGATCGGCTCCGCCGACACCGCGGCCCGGTCCGTGCCGCTGACCGCGACCGGCGAGCTCATCGGCACGCCCGAGTATCTCGCCCCGGAACGCATCCGGGGCAGGGACGACGTCCCCGCCTCGGATCTGTGGTCACTGGGCATCATGCTGTACGTCTGCGTAGAGGGCTACAGCCCGATGCGCCGGCCGACCGCACTGGCCACCATGGCGGCGGTCATCGACGGCGTGGTGCCACCGCCGGTTCGGGCCGGCGCTCTGGCCCCCGTACTGCGGGAGCTCCTCGTAGCCGATCCGGCGGCGCGGCCCACGGCCGAGCGGCTCGACGCGATGCTGGCCGCCGTCGCGGACGGCGGCACGGTCCGCACCCGCTCACTGCCTGAACCGGACCGGCCCACGCCACCCGCCGTCACGGAACCGGAAGTTCGCCCCCCGTCCACACTTCCCCGCTCGCCCCGCCGTAAGCGCGCCTGGCTCGCCGCCGGAGCCGCAGTACTGACCACGGTGCTGGTCGCGACCACGATCTACTTCGTGAACAATTCACAGAAAGCATCGACCGGCGGTCACAAACCCGCCGCCCAGAACAAGCTCGGCCTCTTGCGACCCGGCACCCTCAAAGTCGCTATATACGATGGCACCGCCGTGGACCAGCCGGGAATCTATTCCGCTGAGGACGGTTCCCACGGCGCCAACCCAACCGGCCTCGACCCGGGCCTGGCCCTCGCTCTCGGTGACCGGCTCGGCCTGAAGGTAGAGATCGTCAGCGTCTCGACGCCAAGCCAGATGATCGACGGGGTGCTGAACCGAGACGTAGAGGAGGCCGGGCGGTTCGATGTGGCCCTGCCGAGCACCGGCACGTTTTCCGTCACGCAAGACGAGCAGAAACTCGACCTTATCCACTACTTCGACATCGGATTCGCGGTCTACGCCACGTGGAAGACCGCTCAGCGCATCCGCTCCAAAGCCGACCTCTGCGGCATGAGCATCTCGATGGGCAGCTACGAGGACCTGGTGGAGAAGACGACTTACGAAAAGTGCGGCCCGAATCCCATCAAGCCGGCCATGAAAAACGGCAGGTTGGACGCATATGTCACCAGCCTTCCATGGGCCGTCGACCGCGCGCGGGACTCCAAGGGCGAGCTCCATCTCTCGAAAGGCGATCTGACCGAGGACGTCCCCCTCGTCATGGCCGTCGACAGCGCCAAACCCGCGCTACGCGACGCGATCGTGAAAGCGCTCAACGCACTGATCAAGAGCGGCGAGTACGGCGAGATGCTCGCCGATCGAGGTCTGCAGGACGGCGCCGTCACCGCGGCCCGAATCATCCGCAGCACCCCCTAGCAGCTCCGCATCCTTGGAGACGTCGCGGCGTAGCAGAAGAGCGGGCAAAGACAGCAGACGCCGGGTGATGGCGTTCACCGTGGGCACGATCACGAAACATGATCCCAGACGAGCATGATCAGCCACCCGACGCCCTCAGCCCTGTCCCCCTGAGCTTGTTGTTTAAGTTCCGATCTTTGCGTTCGGTGCATTCGTGGCGAGTCGGGCGTTGCGTTGTGCGACAGGGCTCAGGTCGTGCGCCGTGGTTTGGTGCCTTTGCGATGATGAGCTGGGCGTTTGTACGCCTCGCCGGTGGCCAGGATGCGGCCGACGTCGTAGCGCGGGACGGGCTTGTTCTTCGAGCCGGGAGGGCGTCCTGGGCCGGGTCCGGCGGGTTTGGGCGCACGGGCCAGCGGCGGCGTCTTCGTGCGGAGGTTGCGAAACCCTCGGCGGACGCGGGCGGGGGTCAGTCGCTCGGGGAGGGCAGGCTTCTCCCACGGGCGGCGTAGGTCCTCCACCGGCCGCGCGCCAGGCGTAGTTGGGTGTGCGCGGCGAGGATCAGCCAGGCCCAGGTATCGGCGGCGTGCAGGTCACGAAGCTTCGGCTTGGTCCAGCCGAGCGTCTGTTTGAGCAGGCGGAAAGTGTGCTCAAGATCGAATCTGCGGAAGAACGCCTGCCAGAGCCGGTCGGTGTCGGCCTCGGTGGCGTCGGTCTTGGACCACCACAGCCAGACCGGCTTGGGGCCGCCGCCGGAGGGCAGATGGTCGACCTGTAGCCGGATCACCGTCCCTTCGATGATGGGCAGCTCGTCAGGGAAGTCGGCCCAGGCGGCTCGGCGGGTAGCAGAGGGTGGAGCCGGTCGAAGGCTTGGGCGTGCGCGGTGCCGTACCGGGTGGTGTCGGTGACGGTCTGCGCCTGGGAGTTGCCCCAGGTGGCCGCGTTGCCGAAGACGAACTCGGTGCCGTGCTTGGGCGTGCGGCCTCCGCCGGGGCTGGTGCGCAGGAACTCGGTGCGGGAGGGGGCGGGGCGGCGCATCACCCGGTTCGAGCGCATCCGTCCGAGGATCTCCACGGGCAGCTCAGCCAGCAGGAACGCCAGCCGGGGCACGTCGTAGCCGGCGTCGATCACGATCAGTATGTCGGGGTCACCTACCTGGTGCTGACCGGCCTCGATCAATCCGGTGACGACCTCGCGCAGCTGGCGAGCGGTGAGCGCGGCGACATCAGCGCCCGGCTCCAGCCGGATCGCGTCCAACATGGCGGTCCAGCTGGTGCGGCCGGTCTCCAGTGCGGCGATGATCGAGCACGGCCAGCCCGGGATCATCCGGTGTTCGTTCTTGCCGCGGCCGTAGGTGTGGCAGAAGGACCGATCCGGGCAGGTGGCGGCGTCGGGCCGCAGCCACGGGCTGACATCGGCTGCCAGCACGATCCGGCCATCGGCGGCACGCGGCAGCGGCAGGGCCGCCAGCACCTTGCGAAGGCGGGCGAACTCGATGCGGCCGTGGTTGAGCCCGTCATACAGCGCGCCGTGCCCGCGCCGGTGTTCGGGTGCCAGTGCCAGATCCACCAGCGTCTTGACCGGCCCGTCGGTGCATAACACCGCCTCGGTCAGCTCGAACAGCTCATCGCTGCGCGCGCTCAGGCAGCCGTAGAACGCTTGCCGGAACCGCGACAAGGCGGCCAGGCCGTTGCTGCCGGGGTGGATTTCGCGGCTATCGGTTCGGGTGGCCGTCACGCATGCCAGAGTGGACATCGCGGTCACCGCCTCGCCTCGAAGACTCTTGCACGAGCCCGAAGATGAGAGGGTGACCGTCTCACGTCACGGCGACACGCCGTACCGAAACAGCCACAATCCGTTATGTGTGATTCGACACCTGAGCCGGAGAATGCGGTAAATGTGGAGATCAGGCGACAAGCTCAGGGAAGAACCCCGATGGTTCGCCTGTCCGTGGTCACGTGTCATCGCCGTCGAGCCGACAAGCCTCAGCGATGGCTTGGGGATCCCAATAGAACGGGCGGCATTCCAGCATGCGTCCATCCCGCACGGTGATCAGTTGCATGATCAAGGTGTCGACCTGCTTGCCGGTGGCGCGGGCCCGGAAGCGGACCCGATTCCGTACGATGACGGTGTTGGTGTCCCCCCAATGTTGTTGTTCCAGGAACTCCATCGCCTCCCAGACCTCACTGAAAACGGCCAGAAATCGCTCCATCTCCTCATGCCCACGCCAGACCCCGGTTCCGGTGAACGGCAGTCCTGGAGCCTGGTACAACACCACCTCCGGGTCCAGCAAAGCAGCAACGGGTTCGTAGCTGGCCTTACCGAAACCGCCCGTGGCCACGTACGCGGCCTCGGCCGCGTAGAACCTCTCCATGACCGTCCACGCATCGTCAGCTGGCTGTCGGCCTGGCTGCTCCCCGCCGACCTGGGTCTCTGACGTCTTTACTGTGCTCATGACCCGAGCATCTCGAGTGTCCCGGATTCCCGCTGGCGTGAATCGGACCTCTCGCTCAACTCACCTGGGCCCCACAGGACTCCTCGCACCACGAAGGATGCTGATCCTAGCTGGCGAGCGAGAGGTTAAACGAGAAGGTAAGAGCCTGCTGACAAAGGGTTTGGTCGCTGAGCCGGCGACCACGGATGCCCTGGCCGAGTCAAACGCGCCCTACTTCGGCGCCGAGCTCGACGAGGGAAGCCTGGTGCCCGCCGACGACGACGACCTGGGCAAGGCCTGCTTCGAGGACTGGCTCGCCCGCTCGTGACGTCCGTTCTCCCGCCGGAGCCGTCACGGCCGGCTCCGGCGGGAGAACGATCGCTTCTGTCGGTACGACCCCCTACGCTGCCATGGCATGACCTTCTCCCCAGCACGGCCGGACTTGCCGGGCTACCGGGCCAAGCTCGACTCGGTTTCTCCCGCGCGCGCCTGGAAAACGGCCCGCGAGCTCGTCCTCGACGGCCGCGAAGACGCCCTCGCGCTGGCCGCCGAATTCGCGGAGATCGCCGAGCCGTCCACCGACAAGCTGCTCAGGCTCTGGCCGGAGGCGCCCGACCCGGACGGTTTCGCCAAACTGCTGCTGGGGCCCGCGTTCACCCGCGAGGGACGTACCACGCTGGAGCTGCGCCGCCGCGAGACGATCACCGGAGTGCGGCACCTGACCATGCTGCGGACACTGCGCCTGGACCACTGCAAGCACCTGACGGACCTGTCCGACCTCGCCGCGCTGACCGGGCTGTTCCGGCTCGAGCTGGACGGCTGCGCGGCCGTCACCGACCTCACCCCGCTGTCGGGTCTCCCCGTACTGAAAACACTCATCCTCCGCAGCAGCCGGGCGCTCACCGACATCACCCCGCTGCTCACCCTGCGCACCCTGCGCCATCTCGACCTGCGCAGCAGCGGCGTGACCAGCGTCGAAGGGGTCGGCGACGCCTTCCCCCACCTGGAGCACCTCAACCTCGGCCACTGCCGGGCGATCGAGGACGTCCTGCCCCTGTCGGGGCTGCGTCGCCTGACCGAGCTGGACCTCTCCGGCACCAAGATCCGCTCCATCGCCGGGCTGCGCGACCTGCGCTCCGTCACCGAGCTGACCATGCACTGTGCCCGCCTGACCAGTCTCGACGGCATCGACGCCATGCCCGGGCTGCGCCGGCTGTGGCTCAGCGGCTGCACGAACCTCACCAGCCTCGACGGCCTCGGCCACCACCCCCACCTGACCAAACTCGGCCTGCCGAGCGCGCCCATCCCGGACCTGCGCCCCCTGTCCCGCCTGCCCGCCCTCACCGAGCTCAACATCGACGAGTGGCAGAAACTGACCTCGCTGGACGGGCTGGAAGACCACCCCTCGCTCGCCGAGATCAGCCTGACCTACGCCCAGGACCTGCGCGACTTCTCCGCCCTGGCCCGTATGCCCGCCCTGCGCCAGCTCACCCTGCAGGGCCTCGACCAGCTCACCGACCTGACCCCGTTCGCCGGGCTGCGGCGGCTCGAGGAGCTCCACGTGGCCGCCGACGATCATCTGCGGGCCCTCGGCGACCCCGGAAACCTGCCCGGGCTGCGCATCCTTTACCTCTACCGCTGTGGCGCCCTGGCGGACCTGGGGACGCTCATCGACCTGCCGTCCCTCAAGGAGGTAAGGGTGAATCAATGCCCCGCGCTGACGTCTACCGTCATCGCCGACCTGGAGGCCCGGGGCCTGCTCGCCGGCTGACGGCGCCCATTCGGCATGGGTCAGATCCGAGGGATATGACGGGTGCCAGCCACGACATCGGCACCCCGGTGAGGCGCAATCTGTCAATGGCGTCCGGGACACGGGCGTGCAGACAGATAACCACGGGCTCCTGTCTGCGGGCGCATCACTCGAAGATTGACTCGGCCAGGGCATCCGTGGTCACCGGCTCAGCGACCAAATCTTTTGTCAGCAGGCTCTGAGACGAAGACGGTGCTTCGCAGAAGAGTAAAACGATCGATCGCGAGCAGATCTCTTCTGCCGAGGAGTGCGATACGGCCGCCGCCATGAAGGCACGTGAATTTGGCCGGAGGCGGCTTGACCAGCGCTTGGATGGGTCTGCGGTCAATCTGGGCGTGTCACGCCCGCCATCCCTTCCACCATGCCCTTCTGTTGAGTGTCGCTCGGGTCTGGCTTGACGATCCGGTCTCAGGCGCCCGATGCCCGGTAGCGCAAACCGGCTCATTTCGATTTTGCTGTCGGCCCGCCGATGTGCCGGACGCGTGCCGAAGAGCATGTGACGAGTGAACTCGGCCGTCTTCACCTCGCAGAAGAGGGTCGAGAATCGAGAAAGTGCAGGTCGGATGGGGTGTGGAGTGGTAGGGTGCCCGGGGCTCGAACCCGGAACCTACGGATTAAAAGTCGGCAGCTATAATGCCAGCCACTGTCATTCCATATTTGAATGTACCACTGCAGCCACCAATGTCATCCCTAGAAATGTCTAAGAATGACTGTCCGTGGTGCGCTGTATCGCGTGCCGACGAGCATCCACCGAGCAACCGCAGGGTGGATAACGTACGTTGACCATTCGCGCTTTGCGGTTCCTTCACACGGTGTCGGCCGGTCAACGGCGGCAGAATTCTCGCTCAGGCACAGATCCCGTTAGCCGTCGGTCGGGAAGACCACGCGCCGGACGTTTGGCCGGTTGCCGTCTTCTTGATCACCAGCATCCGTCGTACGGAGCGGTCAGGAGACTCGTCGAGACCCAGCGGTCGGCATCAGGCCACGCCTGCTGGACAGGAGAGCAACGTCCTTCGGGCTGCTGCCCCGTCGGATGCTCTTGAGCACGGACTGCTGAGTCTCTGGTGTCCAGAAGATCCTTAGGCTCTCACGCGACCGGGTAACGGCCGTGTAGAAGATGCTGTGCGTGATGTCGTCTTCGTTGGCGTCGGTAATGACGATTTTGACAGAGTCGTAGAGACTGTGATGCGGGGTAGTGCGGTTGTGCGGCTGTGGTAACTCTTCGCTGAACCCTGGCCCGGCTGCAACACGGCCCATCTCGCCGCGGCATCGGACAGTGTTCCGCATCGCAAGGTGAAACAGGGCCGCCAACTTTCAGCGGCCTGGACGTCGGACGGGTCTACCGCGGCGCCGTCCTTGGCGCGGTCTCACTTGCGTCTGCTGGACTCGCGGTCGTGTGGGCCGCTCATCATGTCAGCGAGCCGGTCCACGAGTTGGCGGCGGCTGAGTACACCGACATCAGTTCGCTGTCGAAGTAGGGGGCGAGGCTGGTGTCGTAGTGCTGGTTGCCGTCGGTGTCGGCGACGCTGATGGTGATGCCGTTGAGGTAGCCCACCTGGCTGGTGGTGTCGTAGCGGAGTAGCCAGGAGGAGCCGAGGGAGCCTTCGCCGGTGAACGGGGATTCCACGGCGGTGAGTTCCTCGGCCTTCAGGCTGGGGACCAAGGCGGAGGTTGTCCGGCCGCTGGATGATTCGAGGGTTTCGCCGGTGTAGGGCTGGTTGCCGTCGGGGTGGGGGCCGGCCGGGTAGCCGAAGACGTCGACCCGGGAGTGCAGTGGTTGGTTCCAGGCCAGGCCCTGCCCGCCGACAGTGTCGACCAGTCTTGCGGTGCTGGTCAGTCCGCCTGCGGCAGAGGTGACGACGCCGCTGTAGACGGTGGCGAAGGCGTAGTCGCGGTCGTAGTCCTGGTAGACCGTGAAGTCGTAGTGGGTGAATGCCTGTTTTCCGACGTAGAGGCCCCATGGAGTCGTGCCGTTGGCGTACTCGGGGACGAAGACCCATTTGTCGAGGGTGGCGTCGAAGCCCTGGGTGTTGTACACGCAGTGCCCGGCCGTGGCGACGAGGTTGCGGTACTGCGACTGCACTGCGGTGCCCGTACACCAGTGCGGCTGCCCGTCCGTGCCGACGAAGAACACCTTGCCCGAGGTGGTGGTGGGCGTTTTGGCGTTCGTGTCGGCCGGGGTGGGCGGGAGCGCCGGTGGTGTCGTGCCGGGCTTGGTGTCGGGGGTGGTGCCGCCGGCGGGGGACATGATTTTGGCGACGGTTGTTTGGACGTTGTACGGGGTGGCGTTCTTCAGGTTGGCGCCGTTGTTGTTGAGCCAGAACATCGCGGTCTCGACACCTGCCGCTGGAGTGGCGGCCAGAGCGTCGGTCTCTATGCTGTCGGCCCTGGCCGGTGCGGCCAGGAGGCTGGGGGTCATTATGCCGACGATCATTACAGCTAACGTTCGCTTCATTGTGCTGACTCCATATCTGATCATGAATTGATCGACGTGAATGGGAACAAGAGATCTATTTTGCGGCAAGCGTTACCGGTCTGCTGTGTGGCTGATCGACAGCGGGGATGCTGTGCGGCGCTCACCGGGGCGCGCGATGGCCGCTACGGCAACGTCGCTTTGCGTGCCTGGCCGGGAGGTGCGTGCGCGTCCTGGACAGGGAGGTCATCCGTCGCGGATGCCTGTGTTCGCGTCTTGTCTTGTCCTGGTGGTTGCCTGGTCTGGCCGGGTGGCGTGTGGTCGCGGCTTGTTTCGGGAGTGGCGCTCGGCTGCGCCTGATCCGGGTTGGCCGCGGTGGGCCGGGTGGTGGGGTTGGTCGACTTGGCGGGTTTGGGGGCTTCGACGTGCGCCGCTGCGGCCTGCGGTTGGCGTCGTGGAGGTGCGGTCCGGGTGACGACGGGTGGTGCGGTGTGGCTTCTGCGCGCGGTGGGGGCCGGCCGCCGGATGGTCGTCGGGGAGACAGCGGGCGGGGTGGTGGCGGTGGTTCGGTTCGGGCGCTGGGTGGGGCTTGCCGGGGTGGCGTTCGGGTGGGCGGCGAGGGCGGCCGGCGGGTTGGTGGGGTTGTCTTCTTGTGCCGGGACTTCGTGCAGGATGGGCGAGCTCGAGGGGATCCCGATCAGAAGAGCGGCGAGGACGAGTTGGAGGAGGCCGGACAGGACGGTGGCGATGCGGATCGCTTGTCCGCGGGTGCGCCGCTGCTCGGAGGTGGCTTGGTGCGGGCGGTCGGTCACCGTAAGCGTGTTCTGGTCGCTGTCATGGATCCTCCCCAGGGCTACGAGTACGGGCGGCGGTAAGCCTTTTCGATCAAGACATGGACGAAGGGCGGCGGTCAATAGTGTTGGGCGGAGATTCGTTGCCGCGGATCCGCCTAATGTTTGTTTCCGCAGCTCAAAGGCGCTTGAGGCGCGAGTTGATGGGCTTTGCCACTTGCTGTGAGTTCGCTGGGAGTTGACTGCCGGGTGCGTAGGGGCGTGGTTTCGGCGACCTGGATCTATCACTCTCCGTAACATCTCCTGGGGGTCGGCTGGAGCCCTCATCCTCGGGTGGATCACTGCAGCCCCACGGGCTTGTCGCGCCTCATTCAATGGTGTGTTCGATTATTTTGGTAAGTCACCTTCCGTGGTTCTTGACCGAATATGCCGGTTTGTGGCGTGATGCGGGTGTTTTGCCTTCGAGGATCTTTAGATCCTCCTTATCCGCGACTCGCTTTGTGGATCGCTGGAACGTGGAGTGTGCCCGTGCAGCAATTACCCTCCGTCCCACCGAAACCGGCCGATCGCCCACGGCCTCGACGTCACACACGGTTACGCCGATTCCTGATCATCGTCACCGCGCTGGCGCTGGTGACCTCGTTGGTGTCGGCGCCGCCGGCCTCGGCACAGACCAGCCCGACCGAGCCCGGATTCCTGGCCCGCGCCTCCACCTGGCTGACCACCCAGACGAGCATGCTGGCGGCGCAGGTGGCGGGCTGGTTCGCCGAGGAGCCGAAGGGCGAGATGCGCCCGTCGGGCCAGAAGATCGTCCTGCCTGGACGTGACGGGCAGGCCGTGCAGCGCAAGCAGCCGGCGCCGCCGGGCGAACGGGTCAAGGAACTGAAAGCTCAGCGCTCCCGCTTCGCCAGCGTGTACGAGCTGGAGGACGGCCGGCTGCAGGCCGAGGTGTCTGCCCGGCCGACGCACTACCGGGATGGCCGGGGCGATTGGCAGCCGATCGACACCGGGGTCAAGGAGGTGTCGCAGGACGGGTTCGTCCACGGCAACGACACCAACGGGTTTACCAGCCGCTTCGGTGACACGACCGGCAAGCTGATGCGGGTCGAACTGGGAGGGCAGCGGCTGACGCTCGGCCTGCCCGGTGAGGCGCGGCAGGTCACGCCGAAGGTGAAGGACGCGACGGTCACCTACCCGAATGCCCTCGGCGAGGGCGTCGACCTGGTCTACGAGGTGGACGCGACGGGGGTGAAGGAGAGCATTGTGCTGGCCCGCGCTCCGCAGGGCCCGGCCTCCTACACCTTCACGGTCACCGTCTCCGATGGGCTGCGGGCCAGGGCGAACCCGGACGGGTCGATCGCGTTCGTGCCGCCGTCGGGCAAGGCGGCGGTGTTCACCATACCCAAGCCGTTCATGATGGACGCCGCCGACGATCCGGCCTCGCCGTACGGCAAGCGGTACTCGCCGGCGGTCACGCAGACCGCCAGCCAGCAGGGCGATCAGGTGACGATCACGGTGAACGCGGACGCGAGCTGGCTGGCGGCCCCGGAGCGGGCGTGGCCGGTGATCATCGACCCGACCGTGGTGGTGATGCCGGATTACTCGACGTCCAAGGACGCGATGATCATCTCCGGCTCGCCGAGGACGAACTATGACGACCTTCGGCTCGGTGCGGGGGTGTCGGGCCGCGACACCTATCGCAGTCTGATCAAGTTCCCCGAGGTGGCCTCGCTGGTACCGGCCACCGCACAGCTGGACGTCGCCGAGCTGGGTCTGTACTACGACCAGGCGCTGGCCGGTACGGCGGCGTCCGTGCCGCTGGAGGCACGGGCGGTCACCCAGGCATGGGAGCCGTCCACGGTGACCTGGAGCTCGATCAACACCGCGATGGGCGTCGTGGCGGGCACCGCCACGTACCAGTCGGCGCAGGCCAACGTGTGGCATACCTACACGATCACTGACCTGGCCCAGGGTTGGGTCACCGGGATGGTGCCGAACCACGGCGTGATGATCAAGGCTGTCAACGAGTCGGTCGTGGCGGGCGGGCCGATCTACAAGCCCGGCGAGGCGACATTGGGACTCCCGCAGTACCCGATGCCGAAGCTGACGCTCACCTACGACATGCCGTCGGTCCAGCTCAGCCGGCCGCTTGTGGTGCATGCCACCGGAGCCGAGCTGTCCTGGAGCGCGTACGACGGGCCCGGTGAGGTGGTCGAGTACCAGGTGCACCGCAGCCTGGACGCGGCTTTCACCCCGTCGCCGGCGACGCTGGTGGCGCCGCTGGACGGAAACACGACCGGCTACGTCGACACCTCGGCCCCGATGGACAAGTGGGTGAGCTACCGGGTGGTGGCCATCCGCGACGACGGACAGAGCTCGCTCTCGGGGCCGATCGCGGTTCCGCTGCCCGACGGCGGAGTTTCGTCCATCACCATCCCGCCCAGCGCGGACACCACACTGTCGTCCTGCCGGCCCGGAACGGGCCATGACAAGGTGGGCGAGCGGGCGAACCTGGTCGCCGGATGGGGCGGAGCCGCCTACGGCAACACCCGCAGCCTGCTCAAGTTCGACACCTCAGCCCTGCCGACGACGGTCACCAGCATGTCGGCCTATTTACGGCTGTACGAGGTCGACCACCGCGGTGACGAAGCCGCCTTTGAGCTGTATCCGCTGACCCGGCCCTTCGACGAGACGAGCGCCTCGTGGACCAACGCCGCGCCCGGTGCGCCGTGGACCACAGCGGGCGGGGACTTCGCGGGGAACTCGGTCGGGGAAGGCATCATCGCCTCCCCTCACGACCCCTACTACTCCTCCACCTGGCACCAACTGAACGGGTTCGGCGACCTGGTCAAGCAATGGGTGGCCGATCCGTCCAGCAACCACGGACTGCTGCTGAAGTCCGAAAGCGAGAGCAATCAAGCGTGCCCGACCAGCGGCACGGGCATCTCGCTGACCTCCAGCGAGGTCGCCGAGCCGGAGGTGCGGCCCTGGCTGGAGGTCCGCTACTACGACGCGGCGCTGACCTACCAGGCGCAGGCCACCCCGGCCGACATGGTCAGCGGCGAGCAGCGCACCATCGACGTCACGGTCACCAACACCACCGACGACACCTGGCCGGCCGGCTCCACCTCGCTGGGCTACTTCTGGAAGCTGCCCGATGGCACCGATGTCACCGGCGGCACCCAACTGCTCACCCCGCTGCCCGATGACCTTGCACCCCAGGACACGGTCACGGTGAACGCCACCGTCAAGGCACCCGTGCTGAACAGCCCCAACCTCGCCGACGCGGTCTCGCTGGTGTGGGACACCCAAGACACCACCACCAACGAATGGAAGTCCGCCAGCCACCACATCCCGCAACTCCCGCAGCAGATCCGCCTCACCACGCCGACCAGCAACCTGCTCGGGCTGGAGAAGTTCTACTCCTACTCCGGCAAGAACACCGGCGCCGGCGGCACCGCGCTGGTCAACCCGTACGCGGGCAACATGGTGTGGAGCTACAACGCCTTCTCCAACCCCTCCCGCGGCGTGCAGACCTTCGCCCGGATGACGTACAACAGCCTGGACACCTCGGCGGCCTCCCTCGGCTACGGCTGGTCCCTGCAAACCTCCACGCTGTCCAAGCTCGGCTCACAGCTGCAGCTCCACCCACCCGGACAGAAGTGGCCCGAGCAGGTACGGCTGACCGACGGCGACGGCACCGAGCACGTGTGGCAGCGCGACCCGCCTGCCTGCACCGCCGACTGCGCGTACAAGAACCCGCGCGGCGTGCACCTGTATCTGCAGAAGACCGGCTCGCCGGACCCGCTGCGCCAGTGGGTGTTCACCAAGCCCGACCGTACCCAGTTCTTCTTCGACGACGAGGGCTTCCAGTCGGCGATCGTGGACAAGAACGGCAACACCATGTCGTTCACCTACGAACGCCGCAAGTCCAACAACAAGCCCACCAAGTTCCTGCAGTACATCACCGACGCCACCGGCCGCCGCACCCTGACCTTCGACTACTACAGCAAGGGCCAGGACTACACCTACATCGACGACGAGACCTGGCAGCCGGTCGACGACACCAAGCTGACCAACCCGCACATCATCGACAACGTCGAGTCGATCACCGACATCGCCGGCCGCAAGGTGACGTTCGCCTACACCGACAAGGGCCTGATGGCCCGCATGATCGACGGCGCAGGCGACGACGAAGCCAAAACGTTCGCCTTCCAATACGACGCCACCCAGGGCAACAAGAACGTCAAACTCGTCAACGTCATCGACCCGCGGGGCCACGACACCAAGCTGGACTACTACGACGCCACCGAAGACCCGCAGGATCTGTGGAAGGTCCAGACCCTCACCGACCGGCTCGACGGCAAGACCGGCTTCGACTACGTCGACCCGGACGGCCCGCAGGGCGGCGTCATCCACGCCACCGTCACCGACCCACTGCAACACCAGTCCCGGTACGTGCTGGACGCCTACGGCCGCCCCGACGAGATCACCAACGCCAACGGCGAGATCACCGATCTGGTGTGGGACGCCGACCACAACGTCACCACACTGATCGAGAAGGGCCGCCCCGACACGGCGACACCCGACGCCGTCACGACGTGGAAATACGACCCGCTGACCGGCTACCCACTGGAAATCCGCGACGCCGAGGCCAACAAGAACGACACCCCGCCGACGACCCTGGACTACCTCTCGGACCTGGGCGGCTATGTCGCCGACCTGGACACCAAGACCTCACCCCAGGGCCACACGTGGGACTTCGACTACGACGCCCACGGCAACCTCGTCAAGGTCACCGACCCGCTCGGCGTCAAAACCACCGGCGTTCCCGACGACTACGACACCGTCTACACCTACGACGGCTTCGGCCAGTTGACCACGGCGACCGACGCCAACGGCAACCCCACCGTCTTCACCGACTACCACCCGACCGGCTACCCCCAGAAGATCACCGACGCCTACGACCACGTCACCACCACGCAATACGACGTGCGCGGCAACGTGCGGTCGGTCACCGACGCACTCGGCAAGACCACCAGCCAGACCTACGACATCTTCAAACGGCCGCTGGAGTCCAAGGTCCCCAAGGACCAGGACGCCTCTCCACCGGTGTTCATCGTCACCCCGGCGCCGGAATACGACGCCAACGACAACATCACCACGACCACCGCTCCCAACGGTGCCGTCGCCACCGCCGTCTACGATGATGCCGACCAGCTGACCGACTCGTTCCTGCCCAAGGACAGCGACGAGGGGCCGGTACGCAAGGCCACCTTCAAGTGGGACCTGGCCGGCAATCTGGAAACCCAGACCGAGCCCAAGGGCAACCTGCCCGGCGCGGACCCGGCCGAGTTCACCACCACGTACACATACGACGACATCTACCAGCTGATCGGCGTCACTGCCACCGACGTCGCCAATGGCGGTCGGCAGAACAGGCTCACCTACGAGTACGACGACGTCGGCAACGTCATCAAGGTCATCGACCCGCGCAAGAACGCCACCTCCGACACTGGCGACTACGCGGCGTTCTACACCTACGACCGCAACCACCGCGTCAAGACCGTCAAGGACGCGGCCGGGTTCGAAACGGGCACTGAGTACGACCTGGACGGCCAGGTCGTAAGCCAGACCGACCAGGACAACAACAAGACGATCACCGGTTACAACGAGCGCGGCGACGTCACCGAGACCAAGGTCCCGCACTCCGGCACCGGCGACGCCCTCAAGCACGTCATCACCCAATTCGAATACGACCAGGTCGGCAACCGCACCAAGGTCATCACCCCGCGCGGTGTCGAGACCACCGACGACCCCGACGACTTCATCGCCGAAACCACGTACGACAAGCTCAACCGCCCTGCCGAGGAGATCTACCCCTACGACAAGGACGACCCGGTCTACAACACCCCCGACAAGGTCATCTACACCTACGACGCGGTCTCCCGCCTGCAGAAGATCTCCCACCCGCCCTCGCACGGCCAGAGCGTCCGCAACAACTCGACGATGACCTACTGGGACAACGGCTGGTCCAAGACCACCACCGACCCATGGGACATCAAGACCACCTACGACTACAACCAGCTCGGCCTGCAGACCAACCGCACCGTCACCAGCGCGGGCGGCTCATCGCAGCGGGCTTTGGACTGGTCGTACTACCCCGACGGCAAACTCAAGACCCACTCCGATGACGGTGTCCCCCTCGGCCTCGACGTCGTCCTGTCCGACAACTCCGACACCGGCCAGATCACCACCACCGGCACCTGGACCCTCGCCGGCGGCGGCAGCTCGGCGTCGAACATCGTCGGTCCCCAGGCTGAGGTGGCCACCGGGTTCGTCGGCTACGACTACGCCACCGCTCCCGCGGGCACCGGCCAGTCCGCCTTCACCTGGAACCTGACCACCCCATCGGATGGCGCCTACAAGGTGCAGGTCCGGTACCCGTCCGGCGCGACGGCCACCAACGCCACGTACAAGGTCAAGCACAAGGACGGCGAGGCGACCGTCACGCTCGACCAGACCAACAACCCCGGCACCTGGGTCGAACTCGGCTCCTACACCTTCACCGCCGGCACCACCCACAGCGTCACCCTCACCGACGACGCCAACGGCACCGTCGCCGCAGACGCGGTCAAGCTCGTGCGCGACAACAGCGGCGACACCGACGCCGAGAAGAAGGACTTCACCTACACCTACGACGTCAACGCCAACCTCACCACGATTGAGGACAAGTCCCCGACCGCGAAGATCGACCTGTGGGACATCGCCTACACCAACCTCAACCAGATCGACACGATCAAGGAGTCACTCAACGACACGCTGAAGAACACCACCGCATACGCCTATAACGAAAACAGCGCCGTCACCGAGCGCACCCACGACAAGACGGTCGCCACCTACGGCTACGACGTCCGTGACCTGGTCGACCAGGTGGTCAACAAGAAGTCGGCCACCGACCCCGCGCCGAAGACCACCCGCTACACCTACACCAAGCGCGGCGAACGCTTCACCGAGACCAAGGCCAACGGCAACACCGTCACCTACGACTACTTCCTCTCAGGCGTCCTCCGCCACTCTATCGAGAAGAAGCCCAACGCCACGGTCGTGGCCGAGCACACCATCGGCTACCAAGGCAACCTGCAACGCGCCAGCGACCACGCCAAGATCCAGAACGCCGACAACCCCGGCGCCTACCTCGAACACGACTACGCCTACACCTACGACCCCCGCGACCGCATCACCAAAACCGTCAAAACCCCGACCGGCGGGGGCGCGGCGGAGACCGAGACCTACTCCCACGACGCCAACAGCAACGTCTGGGAAGAAGAGGTCCTCGGCAAGAAGACCACCTTCACCTACGACCGCAACCGTCTGATGACCTCGGTCACCAACGGGCAAACGTCGACGTACACCTACGACCCGTACGGGCGGCTGCGCACCATCCAGGGCGGCGGCAAGACCTGGGAGAAGTACACCTACGACGGCTTCGACCACGTCACCCGCCACGAGAAACTCGGCACCGACGGCACCACCAACACCGTCACCAGCTACACCTACGACCCGCTCGACCGCACTACTAGCAAGACCGAGAAGGAAGGCACCGCCTCAGCCAAAACCACCACCTACTCCTACCTCGGCCTCTCTGCCGAAGTCCTGGACGAAGAGGTGGCCGGCAAACTGGTCAGGTCCTTCCAATACGCGCCCTGGGGCGAGCGGCTGTCCCAGGTCAAGGTCAACACCGACGGGTCGGAAGAGTCGTCCTATTACGGTTACAACCCCCACACCGACGTCGAACAGATCACCTCGGAGTCGGGTGACACCCGGGCCACCTACGGCTACACCGCCTACGGCAAGAACGACGACAAACTCTTCACCGGCATCGACAAACCCGACCCCGTCGACCCAACCGCTAAGGAGGAGTACAACCCCTACCGCTTCAACGCCAAGCGCTGGGACAACTCCACCGGCATGTACGACATGGGGTTCCGCAACTACAACCCCGGCCTCAACCGCTTCCTCAACCTCGACACCTACAACGGCGCCCTAGCCGACCTCTCCCTCGGCCTCGACCCCTGGACCGCCAACCGCTACGCCTTCACCGGCGGCAACCCCATTAACAACATCGAAATTGACGGACACGAGCCACGCCCCGGCCACTGCCAGAGCACCTGCCCCACCTCTCAAGTCGAGATAGACAAGGCCAACGCCGAGAACCGCACAGGGCATGAGAGGATGCTGGCCAACTTCGAGAAGCGGGATAGCTCGTGCGCAGGCTTCGGCTGCCCGAATGACGCACCGCCGCTTACGGCCACCTTCACCGAGACCCCATCCCTCTACGAGGCTGCCAAGACCGGCTACCAGAACTGGTTCAACGCCCTCTTCGAGGAGGAGATCGGATGCGCTGAAGGAAACGCAGGCGACTGTGGCTGGGCCGCTGCCGGATTCATACCCGTCTCCAAGATCGGCAGATGGGCGGGCAAGGCCATCAAGAAGTTGTTCGGCAAAGCCAAGAAGGTGAAATGGCTCGAAGGTCAAAGAGAGGTAAAGGTTAAAGACCCTACGACAGGAAAAGAAATCACCGATATCGATCACATTAAAGACGACATTCTCTGGGAGGAGAAAAGTGCAGTATATGCCATAAATGTCGACAAATGGGTAAAGAAGCAGATATATGGCAAATTCGACAAATACATGGAAGCGCGTAAGCATCTCAAAGATTATGAGGACGCGCCGATGGGGTTCCGTTTCGATGAGCCGCCCTTCGACCCGTCTCTGCGCACGGCTATCGAGGACGCTATTGCCGATCTTCGCATAAAGAATCCCAGTACGGATATCCATGTTGACTGGGGAGGGTAGGAAGACCGCGCAAAAGCCTTTGATATAGCGATTCGCCAGGGAGTCGGCTATACTGTCATTCAGTGTAGCCGACTCCGCAAGCCTGCAACTATTGCTACATGGTGCCGAGAAGGGGTAGCCGTGAGTTATATATTCGAAGTCGCCGACGAAACAATTTGGAGCCCTGCCCGAAGAGTTGGGCAACTATATGTTGGCTACATAGAGAGTATTGCGCGCACCTTAAAGCTCCCGACCGGACTCACGGCAGTCGCAAACGACTACTTCGAGATCAACCTCGCTCAATTCAAGTCACTCATCGATACCGCAGCGAATGAATATGTAACTTCCAGTCACACTATATTCTACCAACTACTTGAACCCGTCCTTCCGGTTTCGATCGCCCTGATTCTGCGAGCGGATCCAACATGGCAAGTCGCGAACCCAGGGGCGCAAGATCTCGTCAACGCCGCTTATCCGTTGTCTCGAGATATGCCGCAGTAATGCGACATCCTTGAATGCTTTTCATCCTCACGCTGCCTGCGCGAGCGGCCGGGGGTGCGGCAGCTGATGGGCGCGGTCGGCAGCAGCGCTGACAACGCCGCGGCCGAGACGTTCAACTCCACCTTCAAAGACTCTGTTGGCCGATTCAGAGTGATGATCTTCGGTTCCAGGACCAATGCTGTTAGATAGCGAATGATCATGGTCTCGCCTGTGCGGCCGATGGCGTGGGTAAGAGTGAGGCTTTTTCGTGCGCCCAGCAGAGCAGGAGGTGAAGCCGTGACATAGCGGTGGATCTTGCTGTTCATAAGCTCGTCGTCGCTTGCCGGTGGAAGTCCGGTCCGGACCATCATCCGTTCTGGGTTCCCGAACTACGCAAACGGGTCGATGCTGGCGAGCTAGAGCCGGGCATGTGGCTACGCACCTCGGCAGGAACCTACTACCCGCGCGGACGTCCGGGATGCAGTGTTGCGCCTGGCCCGGGAGAATCCCTCATGGGGCTACCAGCGCATCAGCGGTGAACTGGCCGGCGTCTACCTCCTTGGCGGAGTCGCAGAGATACGTGACGGCGCCCAATCTTTGACCCAGGCTGGAAGGATATCGAGTCGGAGTGGCTAATTCTCGAGGAGCTTGCCAAATCACTCTAATTTGCAGTAGTTGCGTTTCTTTAGTACTGTGAAGAGGCAGGTGTCGCCACGTGGTTCGCCACATGGAATCCATCCGCAGGAGTTAGAAGTGACAGACTCGCCAGCCCACCTCGCCGTGGAATTCGAGGACCTTCCCCGACTGCGCGATCTGCTCGACGCCGGGCACGATGTGGAAGATGAACAGGGATGTCACAACGGCTGGACACTACTCAGGCACGCGATTGATATCGAGTGGGACGGTCATGTTCAAACTGGAGAGCCTTTGAGTGCCGATATAACCGCTTACCTCCTTGCGAGAGGCGCCGACCCGCTGCGGATTATCGAGGGTAAGTCGATCCTTTCCGAAGCCGAGGATAGTGGCCACTGGCTCGCCGCTGACATTATGAAGGCGTGGATCGCGAGAGGGGAGCGGAAGTGAGGTAATCCCAGCAGGCGAAGCTATTCGTATGCTGTATATAATCGTGATTCGGGTGTTCGGCTGGCTTGTGCTACTCGGTCGTGGTCAGGCGCCTATGGGCGTCGAGATCACGGTGCTCCGTGTGGGGTGCGGAAACTCAGCTGCCGAGGTTGACGTGGGGTTTCGTAGCTCGAGCATGATGAGGCCTCGGGCATCCTGCTGACGGTGTTGTGGTCCTCGCTCTACCTCATCCTCGGGCGTGTCTTTCAGCTCCTGGTCCTGCTGGGTCGCGGTGATCGGGCCAAGGCGGCGGAGATCGTGGAACAGCAGAAGGCGATCAATGAGAACCGGTCCGGCCATGAGCGAATGGTGGCCCGATTCGCCATCAGAGAAGGCGCAATCGTACCGGGTTTAACGGGGAGCACCCATCCGCCCATGGCCATAGCTTTGTACCGGGAACCCCGGTTGTCATGGCAGACGGATCGTCGAAGCCGATCGAAGAAGTAAAGGTTGGCAGTCTTTGACGAGGTGTTCACCTCACTCGGTGCTCGCATCATCATGACGCCCGTTCGTGCGCCGCGAGCCAACGCGATAGCCGAGCGTTGGGTCGGCACCCCTTCAAAGGGGATGCACCGATCGCCTGCTGATCTATGGTGAAGGTCATCTTCGCCGATTTCTGCAGACATACGAACGGCATTACAGCCGGCACCGTCCTCATCGCTCACGAGGCCGTCGGCCGCCTCAACCACCACGTGCCTCGGCCCCACCCAGCGATCTCGATCAGGTCCGACTGCAACGCCGGCAGGTACTCGACGGCCTGATCAACCAGTACCGGCGGGCCGCATAGACATGGCGGATAACCGCAGGCCAGAGGTCGCATCCGGGTTCTCGCACCCCACACCCCCGGTCTGGTGCTGATGGGGGTGTGCGGTCGCCCGCACACCCCCATCACGAGCTAGTCGATGGGGCCGTGCACCGTGACCGTGTGGCTCGCCTGAGCGGGCAAGTGCGTGGTGTTTCCGGTCCACCGGACGGTATAGGTGTAGTCACCGCCCACCTGGGGGGTATCGGCGAAGGCGAAAGATCCGTCGGGCGAGGCCGGCCGTATGGTTGCCAACCTGGTGGTGACGGTGCCGTTGCGGTTGGTGAGGGTGCGTTCCAGGATGATCGCAATGCGCGGCCAATCCAGGTTGAGGCCGGTCAGCGCCCCGCTGAACTCGAGACTCCGGTCGACGACCGACGACTTGGGGCCGGTGAGGGTGAGGACCGTCGGGGCCTTGGCCACCAGCACGCTTCGCGTTGTATAGCTCAGTTCGTAGGTGGCGTTGCCGGACCAGGACACTTGGTAGGTGTGCCTTTCGGCGGTCGGCGGGGTGTCGGTGACAGTGAAGGCGCCGTCCTCGGAGGTCACCGTGGACAGGGTCAGGCGCGTGCCGTTCGGACTGTTACGAGTTACTGTGAGGTGCTGCTCGCCTGGGGGCTTTCCGTTCGCCAGGATGAGCTGGCCAGTCAAGGTCAGCGGTTCGAAGAGGGTCGCCGAGCTCGGAGCGTCCAGGCTGATCGAGGATTTGACCTTGGCCGCGGTGACGTATCTGTACGCTCTGGTCCACCGGTGCTCCGCAGTGCCGTCCCAGACCGCCTCGTATCTGAAGTCGCCGGCGGTTGGCAGTGCGTCGGTGAGGGTGAAGGTCCCGTCGGCAGCGGTCGTCACCTCGGCGACGGGTTCGCGGGGGCCGTTCCCGTCCAGCGATTCCAGGCGGCGGGCTACCGTGACCCGCTGCTCGCCGGGCGCCGATCCGTCGGCCAGAGTGAGTTGGCCTGTCAGCGTGAGCGGTGCGACCGCGTCCACCGTGTACGGGGCGGTCAGCGTGAGCGTGGATGCCGGGAGGCCGACATCTGGCACCCGCCACAGGTGGACACGGTCGGAGGCGTCCTTCACCAAGGCGAAGGCGACCTTACCGATGCTGGTCAGGGCGCCCGCGAACACCTCCACGTCGGAGTCCGCGTAAGTGAAGGTGTTCTCGCCCGTCGCGGCGTCGAACACGTTGACGCTGCTGACGCCGTTGAAGTATTGGGCGCCCATGACCGAAGTGCCGTCCGGGCTGACCGCCATGGCACGTCCGGAGCCTCCCGTGCCGTAGCCGCGGACGATGGTTAGGCTGGTCGTGTCCCAGGCGGTGTACGTGTTGGAAGAGCCCTGCAAGGTCAGCGCGGTCGAGCCGTCCGATGTGAGGGTGATGTCAGCCTGGCTGGACAAGACGGACGAGGGTTCGCCGAGCTTGCCGCGAAGGGTGACCTCGGCGCCGGAGGTGTCGTAGACGAGGGTCTCGTTATCGGCGCTGACGACGAGCGTCGATCCTGCGGCGGCGGGTACGGGAAAACTGTGCAGCCGCGGGATGATCGAAGCGGGCTCCGGCTGTGCCGCCGTCGTGTCGAGGCCGAGGAGACCGGCACTCCACGATGTACAACCGTAGCCGACGTACAGGCGGCCGCCGGACCAGGCCAGGCGCCGCGGGCAAGGGTACGCGGCCAGATCGAACCGCCGCGTGATGGAGAAGGAGCCGGTATCGATTTCGGCGACTTCGTTCGAGAGCCTCAGCGCTGCGTACAGGCGGGTGCCGTCGGGCGTCACGGCCAGGCCGTCGGCATCTGCAAGGCCGGTGATGGCCCCGGTGAGGACGCCACTGGAGTCCGCGGCGACGATCCGGTCGTTGATCGATGCGTAGACCCTGTCGTTACCGGCTACAACATCGGAGCCGTACAGGTAGTCGCTGTCGACTCCGAGGTCAATCATGGAGTCGGCGGCTGTGGCACCGGAGGCCTGCGCTACGAGCATGGCGGCCGCAGTCACGACGGCAGCGGCGCAGGCGAGGAGCCGCTGGCTTAATCGTAAGGACACGTTTCATCCAATCGTTCATCAGTACGAGAAATAGGATCTAACTTGGTCGGCATCTTGACGTCAAGTTCGACAGAGAGGTGCCTGTGCGGTGCCATAACTCGTCCATGGCATCTGACCTGGCCTCCTATCCTCAGCAATCGTGCTCCCACGCCTCCTGTATCTGCTGATGGTCCGGTTGTCCGGCTGGCTGACGCTTCTCACGCGGGACGACGCCTCCAAGGACGTGGAGATCTTGGTGCTGCGTCATGAGGTCTCCGTCCTGCGTCGTCAGGTCGCCGGGCCGCGACCGAACTGGGCCGACAAGGCGCTGCTGGCCGCGCTGTCTCGGCTGCTGCCCACGCGGCTTCGGCTCCATCGGATCGTGACGCCGGGTACCTTGTTGGCCTGGCACCGCCGCCTGGTCAGCCAACGCTGGACTTACCCGAACGCGGCCGGACGTCCGCCGATCCCGGATGAGCTGCGTGCTCTGGTTGTCCGGCTGGCCGACGAGAATCCCCGATGGGGGCACCGGCGGATCCGGGGTGAACTACTCGGCCTCGGCCATCGGATCGGGGAAGGCACCATCCGCCGGATCCTGGCCGCGGCCGGTCTGGGCCCAGCGCCACGCCAGGCATCAGCGAACTGGCGACAGTTCCTCACCTCGCAAGCCTCCGGCATCTTGGCGTGCGACTTCATGCACGTCGACACTGTATTCCTCAAGCGCCTGTACGTCTTGTTCGTCATGGAGATCGAGACACGCCGCGTGCACTTGCTGGGCGTCACCTCCAACCCGACCGGTGCATGGACCACCCAGCAGGCCCGGAATCTGCTGATGGACCTGGGGGAACGCGCCGACGCCTTCAGATTTCTCATCCGGGACCGTGACCGGAAGTTCTCCCGCTTCTTCGATGAAGTGTTCACCGCCAGTGGTGTCCGGGTCATCAAGACGCCCGTCCGGTCGCCACGGGCAAACGCGTTCGCGGAGCGGTTCGTGGGAACGCTACGCCGTGAGTTGCCTCGATCACCTGCTCATCTATGGTGAGCGGCACCTGCGTGCGGTCCTGGCCGAGTACGAGCGCCATTTCAACCATCATCGCCCGCATCAGGGCCGCTCGCTCCGCCCGCCATTGCACGACCCCAGCCAGGTGACCGACATGACCGCCCGGATCCACCGCCGAAGGACCGTCACGGGACTTATCAGCGAGTACCGCCGAGCAGCCTGACCGCCCTACGAACGCCCAGCTCAGCAACAGTATTCGCCATTCTGGCACCGCACACGGTGGAGACCGCTGTCACGTGGTCAGGGCGTGGTCCTTTGCGTGAGGCGTTCGCTGACATCCGTCGTGCCAGACAAGCCCTGCGCGGCCCAGGCTCGGCCGGGGCGTGGGGCGGGGCATGTGGCCAGCGGATATCGCTTGACATGGGTGGTGAAGGTGGGCGTCGATACCGACCGTGCCGGGCCAGCCGGTGGCCCCGAATGTCCCCGCTGCGGCCCGATAACGGGCCTTACGGGCCGACCGGGGCCGCGCTCCGGCCCGGGGCACGGCAATCCCCATGCTTCGGGCCGCTACGGCGACCCGTGCGGTGATGGGCCGGGTACGCCGCTGCCGCCGCTGAACGGCCGGTACACGACGAACGCCGACGGCGTTCGGCCGGGGGAGCGGGGATGGGGGAGTGCCGCAGGAAGGGCGACGTCGGGCAAGCGGCGACGCGAGGTCAGCGAACGAGGGAAAGCGCGCGACAGCGACGATGAACGGAACCACCTTCAAGACGTGTTCCTGCCGGGACGTGGCGACCGGCAAGAGACTGGGCAAGGCATGCCCGAAGCTGCGCCGCCCGGGTGGCGGGGAGTGGTGGAGCAGCACTCACGGCCGGTGGGCCTACCAACTCGAGTTGCCCGCGCACGCCGACGGGCGGCGGCGCAACCCTCTGCGACGGCGCGGCTTTGCCACGCTGGAGGAGGTCGAGGCCGAGTTGGAGCACGCCCGCGCGCTGCTGGCGCTGGATGAGGACCCGCACATCCAGCGGAAGATCACCGAGCTGCTGCTGTCCACGCTCAAGGACACCAAGGCACTGCCTCCGGTGGGGGAGGTGCGGCGTAAGGTCCCTACCCGCCAGGACCTCAATCCCACCGTCACGGTCGCCGAATGGATGCAAGAGTTCCTGCGGCGCAAGCGGAAGATCGACGCCACTACACACCGCTCGTATGAGGCGCACATCCGCCTGTACTTCACCCCTTACCTCGGCGACATCCGGCTGGACCGGTTGCGGGTGTCCGATGTGGACGGGATGTTCGATGCGATCGAGGAGTTCAACGACGTCATCACCACCGCCCGCGCCAGCGGTGATCCGGAACAGCGGGCCAGGGTGCGCTACCGGCGGCCGGTCGGGCCGGCCACCATGCACCGCATCCGCGCCACCCTCCGGCACGCCCTCAACATCGCGATCAAGCAGGACCGGCTGATCGACTTCAACCCCGCCACGGTCGTCGAACTCCCCGACGCGGAACGTCCCAAGGCGCTGGTATGGACCGACGAACGGGTCACCGCCTGGAACCGCGAACTACACGACCGGCTCGACATCGAGCAGCAGCGGCGCGGAGCCCGGCTCAGCCGCGCCACCATGATCAACGTGTACGCGTCCGTGCAGCGGCCGTCGCCGGTGATGGTGTGGACGCCCTCCCACACCTTTGCCTTCCTCGCCCGGGCGGCCACCCACCGCCTGTTCGCGCTGTACCGGTTGATCGCCCTGCGCGGGCTACGCCGGGGCGAGGCGGTCGGACTGCGCTGGAAGGACGTCGACCTGGCCGCCGGGACGGCCGGGGTGCATTGGCAGATCACCCAGTTGGGCTGGGAGCCGGTGCAGGGCAGACCGAAGACCGAGGCCAGCGACCGCACCATCGCCCTGGACGCCGACACCGTCACCGCCCTGCGCGCGCACCGCAAGAGCCAAGCCACCGAACGGCTGGCGGCGGCAGAGGCATGGACCGACAGTGGGTTCGTCTTCACTGACGAGATCGGCCGGCCACTGCATCCACAACAGGTCAGCGACCACTTCTACCAACTGGCCTTCCAGGTGGGGCTGCCACCGGTGCGGCTGCACGACCTCCGCCACGGCGCCGCCTCGCTCATGCTCGCCGCCGGAGTCGATCTGAAGGTCGTGCAGGAGACCCTCGGCCACGTCTCCTCCACCTTCACCCGCGACACCTACACCAGCGTCTACCCCGAGGTGGCCCGCGCCGCCGCCGAATCCACCGCCGCCCTCGTCAACACCGCAGCGACCGGCGCCCAGACCGCCCGGCTGATCACCCTGCCGACCCACACCGGAGACATCACGACCTGAACCACAGGCTCTGGGTAGGCCCGTCGATCATCCGGCGGGCCTGCCGGGGCACAGACAACAGACGCCGGGTGACGGCGTACAGTGTAGACAAGATCACGAAGCATCATCCCAAATGACCTGGACTAGCCTTCGGCGCCCCTGAACTCATCCGCCCACTGGACGAAGGGCTCTGGACTGGAAGCAATTCGAGTTCTTGAGCCTCACAGGACAGGAGAACGCCGCGGCGGCTTCGGTCGCGGCCTGAACGTGCGGCCGGGTGGCGCCACACTCAGCCGCGAGCACTGGGCCGGGCACACCGCGCCTTGCGCGCCGGTCCTGGCCCTGTAGATGAGTCCTGGGCATCGGCGACCACCTGCCGGCGGCAGCAGCCCGCAGAGCTGCCCACGGCTTCGTCGGGCGATGGACAACGGCGCCGCGACGGGTTTTCCGGCATCACCGCGGCGTTCGCGACCGGCCCGTCTCCCGCCAGTGGGCCTCGCTGGAGAGCCGATGCCTACCCGTCGTCATCCTCTTCGTATGCGTGTTCGGTGAATTTCCATGGTTCGTTCGGGTTTGTTCTGCGGGCCATGCTGGAGCGGCCTATCGAGGTCGCCGATGGGACGGCCAGCACTGCCACGTCAGACATCGTTGACGAGCGAACCCGGTCTCGCCGACAAGCCGCCGATGGCCTGGCTTCCAGGCCTTCGCGAGCCGAGCCGGACGGAACTGAACGTGTCCAGGACCTGCTGGCGACCTTCATCGCTGACAAGACCGTCGTCGATGAATCTGCCGCCCGTCCGCCGTCAATGAGGTCATCGCCGCAGTATGAACCCGGAAAGGCCAATCCTCAGCGGGTGTAGCGTCTAACACTCGAAGTTGATCACGGAGGGTGCCTGCCAGTGGACCTGCAAAACAC
Organism: Nonomuraea antimicrobica; assembly: GCF_039536965.1. NCBI lineage: Bacteria > Bacillati > Actinomycetota > Actinomycetes > Streptosporangiales > Streptosporangiaceae > Nonomuraea > Nonomuraea antimicrobica. The sequence goes on from NZ_BAAAZP010000205.1 coordinate 28,413, forward strand.
ACGGTTGGACATGGCTCATGGTGAGCGTGTCCACCGATACAGCGATGTCGCGAGCGCGTTGGCGTTGCACAGCGACCGGCAGCTGTGCGAGGCGCTGGAGCAGGCGCAGGTTCTGGGCACGGGAATTGGTGGTACCTCGGTACTACTCGACATCGACGGTGTGCCGGTCTTCGCTAAGCGAATTCCGCTGACCGACCTGGAACGCCGCGCGGGCAACGTGATGTCCACCGCGAACATGTTCGGGCTGCCTCCGTTTTGCCAGTACGGGATCGGCGGGCCGAGCTTCAGTACGTGGCGTGAGCTCGCGGCCCACGTCATGACGACCAACTGGGTCCTGGCCGGGCGCAGCGCGGCCTTTCCGCTGCTGTATCACTGGCGGGTGCTGCCGGGAGCGCCGCCGCCCAGCCCTCAGCACGTCGATGTCGAGGCGGTCGTGCAGTACTGGGACGGATCACCGGCGGTACGGGACCGTCTCCACGCCCTCGCGCGGGCTTCGGCCAGCATCGTGCTGTTTCAGGAGTTCATCCCCTACAACCTCAATGACTGGCTCGCCGCTCAGCGAACCGCCGGCCAGGACGCTGCGATAGCGGCAAGCGCCATGGTCGAGTCGTGCCTGCTGACTGACGTGGCCTTCATGAACGGCCAGGGGCTGATGCACTTCGACAGCCACTTCGGCAACATCCTCACCGATGGCGAACGCCTGTACATCGCCGATCTCGGGCTGGCGACTTCCTCCCGGTTCGACCTGTCCAAGCAGGAGATCGACTTCCTGGAGCGCAACCGGACTCACGACGTCGGTTACGCGCTGATGCGGCTGGCCAACTGGCTCGTCACCAATATCTGCGGAGTGCCGGTGCCGCGGAACGGCGTACTGGAACAACGCAATGAGTACATCCGCGCATGCGCGGACGGCACGGATGCTGCTGGTGCTCCGCCGGCCGTTGCCGCCATGCTCCGCCGGTACGCGCCCGTGGCGCAGGCCATGAACAGCTTCTACTGGGACCTGTTCTGGTCCGATCGGCGGACAACGCCGTATCCGAGCGAGAAGATCGAACGCGCCATGAGCGCGATGCGTTGATCGTCGCAGACCCGGCAGCAGGACACCAAGCGGCCATGATGCACATCAAGACCTCGGCAACTGAGGCGTTTCTGACTTAATGATGCAGATCGCAGATTCTTCAGCCAGCATCGGTGGCTC
>NZ_BAAAZP010000206.1:0-11045 GCF_039536965.1 Nonomuraea antimicrobica
CGCCCCGGCTGACGGGCCCCCGCCGCGGCCGGCGCGGCCTCTCCGCCCCGGCCTGGCCCCGGCTCCGCCGGGCGCTCGCCCGCTCGCCGCGGCTGCGCCGGGTGCTCGCCCGGTCTCCCTGGCCCCATCTCGCGCGGGGGCGGCCGTCCGGCGTGCCCGCGGTCCGCGAGCGGGTCCCGTCACCCCGGAACCCGCTGTCCGGCGAGCGGACCCCCGTCGGCGTTCCCGACGTTCCCGGTGCTCCCGGTGGTCCCGACGCTCCCGGGGCTCCTGGTGCCTCCGGTGCCTCGGGCGGCAAGGGGGCGGCGCGGAGCAGGGCCCCGGCGCGGGAGCGTACGCGATCGCACGCCCCCGCCCCGGCCGCCAAGCACCCCACCGCGGCCCCCAAACACCCTTCCCCGGCCCAGAAGCACCCCTCCCAGTCCCCGAGACGCCGCAAGCCGTACGACTCCTGACACCCGGAGAGGTCGGCCGGGGTCAGGAGGTGAGGTCGATGACGGCCTTGACGTCGTCGGCCGGCTGGAACGCCTCCAGTGCCCGCGACAGCGGCACCCGCCGGGTGATGAGCCGCTCCAGCCACCCGAGGTCCGCCTTGGCCAGGGCGGTCGTCGCGTCCCGGAAGTGGCGGAGGTTGCCGCTGACGGTGCCGAAGACGACGCTGTTCTCCAGGACGAGGTCCCGGTTGATCTCCCCGGCGTCCACCCGGTGCGTACGCCCCCCGGCCGACAGCCCGCACAGGCAGACGATCCCGGCGGCCGAGACCGCCGTCATGGCGTCGATGACGAGCCGCCCCGCCCCCGTGCACTCGATGATGACGTCCGGCTCTGCGGCGGCGAACGCCTCCAGGGACGAGGCCGAGTGGTACGTCCCGCCCAGCTCCTCCACCAGGCTCGACTTGAGCCCAGGACCGGCCCGGTCGAGCACGTGCACCTCCAGCCCTCGCTGCCGCCCGAGCAGCGCCGCCAGCAGCCCGATCGGCCCGGCGCCCGTGACCAGCAGTCTGCGGGGCTCGAACCAGGCCCGCGAGCCGATCCGGTCGATCTGTTCCCATGCCTTGGCGACCACCGACGTGGGCTCGGCCAGCACGCCGACGCCCTCCAGAGAGGGGTCCAGCCGGACGGCGTACCCGGCCTCGACGGTCCACCGTTCGCTGCCGTAGCCGTCGCGTTCTCTGATGCCGCGCTCGGTGTAGCGGTCGTTGCGGCACATGTCGAACTCGCCCCGACAGCAGGCCCCGCATGGCACCGGGTCGGGCCGCCGGACGACGCCCACCACCAGGTCGCCGGGCGAGAACGCCGAGCCCTCCGGCGACTCCAGCACCCGGCCGAGCGACTCGTGGCCGATGATCATGCGTCGTCCGCCCGGTGGCGGCCGGCCGTACCCGCCCCGTACCAGCTCCCTGTCCGTCCCGCAGACGCCCAGGGCCAGCCCCTGGACGAGCAGCTCGCCCTGACCCGGCACGGGCTCGGGCGCCTCCCGCACCTCCAGCGTGTCCCGCACGCCCGGCTCGAACGTCAGCGCGCGCATCCCGTCACCCCCTCGCCGGGCCTCTACCCGGACGTGGTTGGGAAATAGTAGGACGTCCTAGTATCTTGGAAGGGGAAAGCCTCCACGAAGGAGTGATCAGGCGTGCACGTCCCGGTACACCCCGTCCGCTTCGTGACCGCCGCGGCCCTGTTCGACGGGCACGACGCGGCGATCAACATCATGCGGCGCATCCTCCAGTCCCAGGGGGCGGAGGTCATCCACCTCGGGCACAACCGCTCGGTGGACGAGATCGTCACGGCCGCCATCCAGGAAGACGCCCAGGGCGTGGCGATCAGCTCCTACCAGGGCGGTCACGTGGAGTTCTTCTCCTACCTGGTGGAGCTGCTGCGCGAGCGCGGCGCGGGGCACGTCAAGGTGTACGGCGGCGGCGGGGGCGTGATCGTCCCCGAGGAGATCGAGCTGCTGCACTCCCGAGGCGTCACGCGCATCTTCTCGCCCGAGGACGGCCAGCGCTACGGCCTGCCCGGCATGATCAACAAGCTGATCGAGGACTGCGACGTCGAGCTGGGCGATCCGCCCTCCGTGGAGGCCGTGGTCTCCGGCGACGAGGCGGCGCTGGCCCGCGCGATCACCCTCATCGAGGGGGGCAGGGCCCCGGCGGAGCTGCTGGAGGGCCTGAAGGGCGCCAGGGAGCGGCACGCGCCCGTGCTCGGCATCACCGGCACCGGCGGTTCCGGCAAGTCCTCGCTCACCGACGAACTGGTCCGCAGGTTCCGCGTCGACAACGACGACAAGCTGCGCATCGCGATCGTGGCCATCGACCCCACCCGCAGGCGCGGCGGCGGCGCGCTGCTCGGCGACCGCATCCGCATGAACAGCCTGGGGCCCCAGACCTACTTCCGCTCCCTGGCCACCAGGGGTGCGGCCAACGAGGTGCCCGCCTGCCTCGACGACGTGATCACCGCCTGCCGGGCCGCCGGCTACGACCTGGTGATCGTGGAGACGCCCGGCATCGGCCAGGGCGACGCGGGCATCGTGCCGCACGTGGACGTGCCCATCTACGTGATGACCCCCGAGTTCGGCGCGGCCTCCCAGCTCGAGAAGATCGACATGCTCGACTTCGCCGAGGCCGTCGTGATCAACAAGTACGAGCGGCGCGGCGCGGAGGACGCCCTGCGCGACGTGCGCCGCCAGCTCGTACGCAACCGCGAGGCGTTCGGCGTCTCACCCGACGAGATGCCGGTCTTCGGCACCATCGCCGCCCGCTACAACGACGCCGGCGTCACCGCCCTCTACCACCACCTCAAGCGGCTGCTGCCGACCGGAGAGGGCCCGGGGCTGCTCGCGCCGGTCGAGGGCCGTACCTCGAAGGTGTCGGCGGCCATCGTGCCGCCCGCCAGGTCGCGCTACCTGGCCGACATCGCCGAGATCGTGCGCGCCTACCACGCCGAGACGCTCGCCCAGGCCGAGGTGGCCCGCCGCCGCCAGCAGCTCGCCGCCGTGCGCGACCTGCTGAACGAGGACGGCGCGGCGGCCGTCGAGCAGGCCGAGCGGGAGCTGTCGGACGAGAGCCGCGCGCTGCTCGACGGCTGGCCGGCCGTCAAGGAGCGCTACACCGCCGACGAGCTGGTGGTGAAGGTACGCGACCGGGAGATCCACACGCCGCTGTGGCGCGAGACGCTCTCCGGCAACCGGATCCCGAGGGTGGCCCTGCCCCGCTACCACGACCACGGCGACCTGCTGAGGTTCCTGCGCGGGGAGAACCTGCCGGGGATGTTCCCGTTCACCGCCGGGGTGTTCCCGTTCAAGCGCGACGACGAGGACCCGACCCGGATGTTCGCCGGCGAGGGCGACCCGTTCCGCACCAACAGGCGCTTCAAGCTGCTCTCCGAGGGCCAGCCCGCGACCAGGCTGTCCACGGCGTTCGACTCGGTGACCCTGTACGGCCACGACCCCGACCTGCGCCCCGACATCTACGGCAAGGTCGGCACCTCCGGCGTCTCCATCGCCACGCTCGACGACATGAAGGTGCTCTACGGCGGGTTCGACCTGTCAGCGCCCAACACGTCGGTGTCCATGACGATCAACGGCCCGGCGCCCACGATCCTGGCGTTCTTCCTCAACGCCGCCGTCGACCAGGCCACAGACCGCTTCCTGGCCGAGCACGACCGGGAGCCCGACGAGGGGGAGCGGCGCGAGCTGCGCGCCCGTACGCTGGCCACGGTCAGGGGCACGGTGCAGGCCGACATCCTCAAGGAGGACCAGGGGCAGAACACCTGCATCTTCTCCACCGAGTTCTCGCTGCGGATGATGGCCGACATCCAGGAGTGGTTCATCAGGAACGGGGTCAGGAACTTCTACTCGGTCTCGATCTCCGGCTACCACATCGCCGAGGCGGGGGCGAACCCCATCAGCCAGCTCGCGTTCACGCTGGCCAACGGCTTCACGTACGTGGAGGCGTACCTGGCCAGGGGCATGAAGGTGGACGACTTCGCGCCGAACCTGTCGTTCTTCTTCTCCAACGGCATGGACCCCGAGTACAGCGTGCTCGGGCGGGTGGCCCGGCGCATCTGGGCGGTGGCCATGCGCGAGCGCTACGGCGCGGGCGAGCGCTCGCAGAAGCTGAAGTACCACATCCAGACCTCGGGCCGCTCCCTGCACGCCCAGGAGATGAACTTCAACGACATCCGCACCACCCTCCAGGCCCTGATCGCCGTCTACGACAACTGCAACAGCCTGCACACCAACGCCTTCGACGAGGCCGTGACCACCCCGTCGGCCGACTCCGTACGCCGCGCCATGGCCATCCAGCTCATCATCAACCGCGAGTGGGGCCTGGCCAGGAACGAGAACCCGCTGCAGGGCGCGTTCATCGTCGAGGAGCTGACGGACCTGGTCGAGGAGGCGGTGCTGAGCGAGTTCGAACGGCTCTCGGACCGGGGCGGCGTCCTGGGCGCGATGGAGACCGGCTACCAGCGTGGCAAGATCCAGGACGAGTCCATGCTGTACGAGATGCGCAAGCACGACGGCTCGCTGCCCATCGTCGGCGTCAACACCTTCCGCAACCCGAGCGGCGACGACGACGCCCAGCCGCACAAGCTGGAGCTGGCCAGGGGCACCGAGGAGGAGAAGCGCTCGCAGCTCGACCGGCTGCGCGCCTTCCACGAGCGCAACCGCTCCGAGGCCCCGGCCCAGCTCGCCCGGCTGCGCGAGGTGGCGATGTCGGAGGGGAACGCGTTCGAGGTGCTGATGGAGGCGGCCCGCCACTGCTCGCTCGGCCAGATCACCGACGCCCTGTTCGAGGCGGGCGGCCAGTACCGCCGCAACGTCTGACCGGCATCCCGGCCCTGACCGGCCGGGCCGGAGAGACCCGGTCCGGCCCGGGAGCACCGGGTATGAAGGCCACGCCACGGCACCGGTGGGCGGTGAGTGGGAGCGGAGGGCGGCGCGGATAGGATCACGCTGCTGGGAACATCGCTTTCAGGAGGCTTTCATGTCCGACGTCACCTTCAAGGGCACTCCCGTCACCGTGGCCGGCTCCTTCCCGCGGCCCGGCGACAGCGCCCCCGCGTTCCGGCTGGTCGGCCCCGACCTGGCCGAGCGCTCCCTCGACGACTTCGGCCGGCAGACCAAGGTGCTCAACATCTTCCCGAGCCTCGACACCGGCGTCTGCGCCGCCTCGGTGCGCCGCTTCAACCAGATCGCCGCCGACCACCCCGACGTGGCCGTGCTCTGCGTCTCGGCGGACCTGCCGTTCGCGCAGAAGCGCTTCTGCGGTGCGGAGGGGATCGAGAACGTGACCACGCTCTCGCTCATGCGGGGTCGCGAGTTCCTCGCCGACTACGGCGTGGCGCAGGAGTCGGGGCCGCTGGCGGGCCTGGCCGCGCGCGCGGTGATCGTGCTCGACGGCGACAACAAGGTGATCTACTCCGAGCTGGTGCCGGAGATCACGCAGGAGCCCGACTACGACAACGCCCTGCCCGCACTCAAGTAGACCCTGTCGGCGCTCTGCCGACTCTGCCGGCTCTCAGGGCCGGATCTCAGGGCCGGCTCTCAGACAGACCCGCCCGTCTGTGCCAGGCGGGCGCTCAGCTCGCTCTTGAACGCCTCGGCCAGCTCCAGCAGGTGCCGGTCGTCCGTGGCGGTGTGCTGGAGGTCCAGGATGATCTCGTGGACCCCGGCCTCCGCCGCGTCGGCCAGATAGGCGGAGATCTCGGCCACCGTGCCGCTCCTGGGCGGGGTGCCCCCTTCGGTGACGATCGGGTTGGCGCGCAGGATCATGCGCAGGCCGCCGGGGTCGCGCCCGGCCTGCTCGGCCGTGCGGCACACCGTCTGCCACATCGACGTGAGCATCGGGATCGGCAGCGAGGCCGTCAGCCAGCCGTCGCCCCTGCGCCCGATGCGGCGCAGCGCGCCCTCCGACAGGCCCGCCAGGTAGAGCGGCGGGCGACGGGCGGGCTTGGGCTCGATGTGGCTCGGCGCGATCGTCCACAGCTCGTGCTCGAACGACACCGGATCGGTGGTCCAGATCGCCTCCAGCGCGTCGAGGGTGGCGTCGTAGCGCCTGGCCCGGTCTTTCCAGGGCACGCCTACGGCGGCGTACTCGTCGGAGGACCAGCCGAGCCCGAGGCCCGCGTCGAGCCGTCCGCCGCTGAGGTGGTCGATCGTGGTGAGCGAGCGGGCCAGCACCGCCGGGGGATACCAGCAGGCGTTGAGCGCGCTGGTGCCCAGCCGCAGTGCTGAGGTCGCCGACGCGGCCACCGACAACACCGCGAACGGGTCGAGGAACACCCGGTGCGCCTCGGGGATGCGGCCGTCGCCGCCCGGATAGCGGTCGAGGGGCCGCAGCGGGGTCAGCAGCCGGTCACCCGCCCACAGGCTGTGCAGGCCCATCGACTCCGCCTCGCGCGCCACCCGCAACACGCTGGAGAGCGCCGCGAACCTGCCGTACTGCGGGACCGCCAGCCCGATCCGCATGCCTCAGCCCTTTCTGCCCACGCCGCACAGGATCAACGACGACTCAGGGCCGTCGACGAAGTCGATCTCGTCGGCCTGCTCGGGACGCCATTGGGGCAGCCACACCAAACCGGGGTCCACCAGCTCGAACCCCTCGAACAACTCCATGATCCGCTCCCGGCCGCGCAGGGTGAGCTGGGCGCTGGCGTTCCGGTAGACCTCGGTGCCCCGGTCGACGGCGGCCGGGCGGGCGTCGCTGGTGCCGTGGGACAGCACGAGGTAGCTGCCGGGCGCCATGGCCTCGCGCAGCGTCGCGATGATCTCGCCGGGGCGGTCGGCCTCGGCGATGAAGTGCATGATCGCCACCAGCAGCACGCCGACCGGCCGGTCGAAGTCGATGAGCCGCCGCGTGTCCGGATGGCCCAGGACGGCGCCTGGCTCGCGCAGGTCGCCCTCGATCACCGTGGTGTCGCCCTGGTCGGCCAGCAATGCCCGGGCGTGCACCAGCACCACCGGATCGCGGTCGACGTAGACCACCTTGGCGTCGGGGGTGACCTTCTTGGCCACCTCGTGCACGTTGCCCTGGGTCGGCAGGCCCGTGCCGATGTCGAGGAACTGGGTGATGCCGGCCTCGGCGAGGTGGCGCACCGCCCGCCCCAGGAACGCCCGGTTCGCCCGCGCGGCCGCGCGCAGCTCGGGAGCGACCGACAGGATCCTCTCGGCGGCCTCGCGATCGGCCGGGAAGTTGTCCTTCCCGCCGAGGTAGTAGTCGTAGAGCCTGGCCACGCTGGGTGTGTTCGGATCGAAGCCGAGCGACTCCCGGTCCAACCGTCATCCCCCGATCAAGAGTGAACGACCTTTGTCCTGAATTCTACGGTTGTTCGCCGACAATTGATCGCTGCTTCCGCGCATCTAGGCTGTTGATGTGGATGACACCGGCGTGCCCGTGAAGATTCCCGGCTCAGTACGGCGCATCGTGTCCCTGGTCCCGTCGCTGACCGAGTCGGTGGCGGCGACCGTGCCGCGGGCGCTGGTGGGGGCCACCGACTGGTGCTCGCACCCGGCCGGCCTCGACGTGGTCAGGGTCAGGGGCACCAAGAACCCCGACCTCGACGCGATCAGGCGGCTGCGGCCCGACGTGGTGCTGGCCAACGCCGAGGAGAACCGCGTCCCCGACATCGAGGCCCTGCGCGAGTCGGGCGTCGCCGTGTGGGTGACGAAGATCGAGACGGTGGAGGAGGCGTTCGCGTCGCTGGCGCGGATGTTCGCCGTGGCCTGCCGCACCCGGTCACCCGAATGGCTGGAGGCCGCGCGGGAGGCGTGGCGGGCGCCCTTCGCGGGGGCGCGGCGAACGGCGGTCGTCCCGATCTGGCGGCGGCCGTGGATGGTGGTGGGGCGCGACACGTTCACCGGCGACGTGCTCAGGCGGCTCGGCGTGGACAACCTGTACGCCGCCCACCCCGAGCGCTACCCCAAGATCCCGCTCGCCGAGCTGAACGACCGGCGGCCCGACCTGGTGGTCCTGCCCGACGAGCCGTACGCCTTCTCCGGGACCGACGGGCCCGAGTCGTTCCCCGGGCACACGTGCGCGCTGGTCAGCGGGCGGCTGCTCACCTGGTACGGCCCCTCGCTCGTCCAGGCCCCTGCCCTCCTGCGCCAGGCCCTCGGTTAGCGGGGAAGGGGAGGCGGTAAGCGGACGGCCGTGGCCAGGGCGGCGTCCACCGAGGCGGGGGAGAGCACGTGCTCCATGACGATCACGGCCATCCCGACGATCCCGGCCCGGTCGCCGAGCGAGCTGGTGACGATCTCCAGGTTCCTGGTCGTGTACGGCAGGCTGCGCCGGTAGACGATCTCCCTGATCCCCGTCAGGTAGTGCTCCCTGGTCTCCGCCATGTCCCCGGCCAGCACCAGCACGCCCGGGTTGAGCAGGCTGACCGCGGTGGCCAGCACGACGCCCAGCGTGCGCCCGCCCTCCTGGACGCGCGCGATGGCCTCGGGATCGCCCGCCTGCACGAGCCTGACCACGTCACGGCTGTAGTCGAGGCCCAGGTCCGCGGCGAGGGCGTGGCCGCTGGCGAGCGAGGCCACGCAGCCCCGCGAGCCGCAGGTGCAGACCCGGGCGTCGGTCTCGGCCAACCGCACGTGCCCGATGTTCCCCGCGGCCTCCTCGACCCCGTGATAGATCTGCCCGTCGAGGATGATGCCGGTCCCGATCCCGGTGGACACCTTGATGAGGACCAGCGAGTCGGTGTCGCGCCATGACGTCCACCACTCGCCCAGCGCCATCGCGTTGGCGTCGTTCTCCACGAGGATGGGCACGTCGTACGTCGAGCCGATGGCCGCGGCCACCGGGTGGTCGTCCCATCCCGGCATCAGGAACGACCTGATCACCCGACCCGTGGTGTGGTCGACCGAGCCCGGCACGTCCAGCCCGATCCCGCAGACGTCGCCGGTCGGCCGGCCCGCCCGGTCGAGCAGCCGCTGGAACGCCTGCCGCACCCACGACAGCACGGCCTCCGGCCCGAGCTCGATGCGCATCTCGGTGTGCTCCTCGACCAACGGCCGGGCGGCCAGGTCGGTGAGCGCCACCCTGGCGTGGGTGGCGCCCAGGTCGGCCACCAGCAGCAGGCGTCTGGTGGCGTCCACGTCGAGCACCGAGGGCGGTCGCCCGCCTCCGGAGGTGCCGACGCCGGACTCGTGGATGTAGCCCGCGTCGATGAGCCGGTCGACGCGGTCGGTGATCGTCGAGCGGGACAGGCCGGTCCCCTCGATCAGTTCTTTGCGGGTACGGCAGGAGCCACTGCGGATGAGCTGGAGGATCTGCCCTGCCGTCAGCATGGTCTATCCCTTCTCCGCTCCCGCGGTGAGGCCCGCCGTCAGCAGTCGCTCGCCGGCGAAGAACACGATCACGATGGGCAGCGTGAGCACCACCGATCCTGCCATCAGGACCGTCGTCGGGATCTCTATGCTGCCCGCGAGCTGAGAGAGCCCCAGGGACACCGTCCAGTTCTCCCGCCTCTCCACGAGGAAGAGCAGGGCGAACAGGAACTCGTTCCACGCGATCATGAACGCGTAGAGGCCGGTGGCCATCAGCGCGGGCTTGGACAACGGCAGCACCACGCGCCAGATGGTCGACAACCTCGTGCATCCGTCGATCGCGGCCGCTTCCTCCACGCTTTGCGGCACGGTCTCGAAGTAGTTGCGGAGCATGTATACCGTGACAGGCACCGTTTGCGCGATATACACGAGGATCAGGCCTATGAGAGATCCGCGCAGCCCGATCATCGTGAAGAGCACGAACAGCGGGATGGCCAGCACGATCGCCGGGAAGAGGTAGACGGCGAGGAACAGGAAGTGCACCTGCCGCCGGCCGAAGAAGCGCAGCCGCGCCACCGCGTACGCGCCCGGGATCGAGATCAGCAGCGTGACCGCCACCGAGGCCACCGCGACGATCGTGCTGTTCTTGAGGAAGGTCAGGAAGCCCTGCCGGGTCAGCACGTCGACGTAGGTGTCGAGGGTGAGGCTGCGCGGCCACAGCGAGCCGGGATCCAGGATCAGCTCCTGGATGTCGCGTACGGACAGCATCACCATGTAGCAGAACGGGAACGCGGTGATCAGGAAGAGGAACGCGACCACCAGCGGCTTGAGCACCTTGAGCAGGCCCCGCTCGAACCTATCCCTGCTCACGTTCACCCCCCGCGAAGAACCTCAGGTAGATCGCCAGGAGGACGACCAGGAAGACCGCCAGCACGATCGCCTGCGCCGCCGACGCGCCGATGTCGTCGCGCGAGGTCAGGAAGTTGTAGACGCGCACGCTGACCACCTCGGTGCCGGCTCCGCCGCCGGTCAGCAGGTAGACGTCGTCGAACTTGGTGAACGTGAACACGAATCGCAGCACCGACAGCAGCGCGATGATCCGCCAGAGCTGCGGCATGATCACGTACCGGAAGCGCTGGGTGGGGGTGGCGCCGTCGACCACCGCGGCCTCGTCCAGCTCGGCCGGCAGCGCCTGGAGCCGGGCCAGGATGAACAGGAACGCGAACGGGAAGTACCGCCACGCCTCGAAGGCGATCACCGTGAGCAGCGCCACGGGCACCTGGACGCCCAGGATCTCGCCCTTGGCCTGGGAGAGGAACGCGATCGGCTCGCTCAGCCAGGTGTTGACGATGCCGTACTGGGGGTTGAGCATCGTCTCCCACAGGAACGCCACCGCCACCACCGGGGCCACGTACGGGATCAGGATCGAGGCCCTGACCAGGGTCCGCCCCCTGAACCTGTCGCGCAGCGCCAGCGCGGTCACCAGCCCGATCGCGATCGACAGCGCCGTGCCCGCGACGGTGTAGACGAGCGTGTTGACCAGCGACGACCAGAAGCCAGGCTCGGAGACGACGTAGAAGAAGTTCTCCAGCGTGTAGTGCCCGAAGATCCCCACCCGCCGGATGTTGATCAGCCGCACGTCCTGGAACGCCAGCATGACCGCCCACAGCAGCGGCAGCACCACCACGACGAGCGTGATGACCAGCGTCGGCGAGATGAGCGCGAGCCCGGCGCGCCCCTCCTGCTCGCGCAGCGTCCGCCCGCGCCGCGCCCGGCGCCGCGCC
>NZ_BAAAZP010000207.1:0-27413 GCF_039536965.1 Nonomuraea antimicrobica
GACCGGATGGGCCCGGCCGAGCTGCTCGGAGCCCTGCCCACCGCCGCGCTGCAGACCCCGGCGGCCGTCGTGCTGCGCCCGCTGCTGGCCGTCGACCGCGACGGCACGCTGCTGGAGACGCTGGCCGCGGTCCTGGACGAGGGCGGCGCGCTGAAGGCCGCGGAACGGCTGGGCGTCCACCGCAACACGATCACCACCCGCCTGGAGCGCATCAAGGCGGCGGGCTTCGACCTCGACGACGCCGCCACCCGCCTGGCCCTGCAACTGGCCTGCCACGTGATGCTCCGCTGACCGCCTACCTGGGACGGCCGAAACCGCTGAAACCGTACATCCGGGACCGCGTACGCGAGAGCCCCGCATGGCATGCTCGTAACGGCGACCCCGGAAGGCGCCCCGGAAGGAGACATCCGTTGCCCGCTTCCCCGACAGAAGGCAGGCTGCTGGCGGTCAGCGACCTGCACGTCGCCCACCCCGAGAACCGGGCCATCGTCGAAGAGCTGAAACCGCTCACCCCGGGCGACTGGCTGCTGGTGGCCGGCGACGTGGGGGAGCGGCTGGCCGACATCACGTGGGCGCTGGGCCTGCTGGCCGGCCGCTTCGAACGGGTCGTCTGGGTGCCGGGCAACCACGAGCTGTGGACCGTGCAGGGTGAGCGGCCCGACCTGCGCGGAGTGGCCCGATACGAGCACCTGGTGGGCGTCTGCCGCGACCTGGGCGTGCTCACGCCTGAGGACGACTACCCGCTGTGGGAGGGCGCGGGCGGCCCGGTGCGGATCGTGCCGCTGTTCCTCCTGTACGACTACACGTTCCTGCCCCCGGGCCACCACACGAAGGACAGCGGCCTGGCCTACGCCCACAGCACCGGCGTGGTCTGCACCGACGAGTACGTCCTGCACCCCGACCCGTACCCGAGCCGCGAGGCGTGGTGCCGGGCCCGCGTGGAGCTGACCGAGCGGCGCCTGGCGGCGCTCGACGACGACGTCCCGCTGGTGTTCGTCAACCACTACCCCCTGGTACGCGAGCCGACGGACATCCTGCGTTACCCCGAGTTCGCCCAGTGGTGCGGCACCACGGCCACCAGAGACTGGCACCGCCGCCACCGCACGGCCGCCATGATCTACGGCCACCTGCACATCCCCCGCGTCACCTGGCACGACGGCGTCCGTTTCGAGGAGGTCTCGCTCGGTTACCCGCGCGAGTGGAAACGCCGTCCTGGCCCGCGCCGCCTGCTGCGCGACGTCCTGCCGGAAACCTGACCGCCGCCAGGGGGGCGAAGGCGCGGGATCAGCGGGTGACCATACCCTGCGCCAGGTCGGCGGCCGTGGCGGCGGGGTCGCGGTCACCGGCGGGGCCGTAGCCGCCGCCCCCGCCCGACTCGCAGCGCAGCACGTCGCCCGTCCTGACTGGCAGCGCGTTCACCTTGAGCAGCTCGCGCGCCCGCTCGGTGCCCGGGTTGACGGTGACCCGCGGCGGAGCGCCCGCCCCGCCGCCGGCCAGCCCCCAGGCGGGGGTGACCGAGCGTTCGAACCACAGCGACAACGAGGTGTCGCCGCGGAACTCGTACTCGCGGACGACCCCGTTGCCGCCCCGCCACCGGCCGGCGCCGCCGGTGTCCGGCCGCAGCTCGTAGCGGGTGACGCGGACCGGGAACAACGTCTCCAGCACCTCGATCGGCATGTCCCGCAGCGAGCCGTTGACGTTGTTGATCAGGCAGCTCTCGCCGTCGCCGCCCTCCCAGGCGCCCCAGCCGCCCACCGTGGCCTCCTGGGAGACGTACAGCTTGCCGGTACGCGGGTCCTTCCCGGTGAACTGCACGATCATCGAGTCCCCGTACGACGCCGCGGCCGCCTTGCCCGGCAGCGCCGGCGCGAGCGCCTTGACCACCAGGTCGATGAGCAGCCCCAGGTGGGAGTAGTAGTACTGGCAGGCGGCCGGCGACTCGGCGGCCAGCATCGAGCCGGGCCGCGTCCGCACCGACAGCGGCCGGAACGACCCCCCGTTCAGCGGCACGTCACCGGAGACGAGCAGCTTGTAGCCCACCCGCACGGCGGCCACCGCCTGCGCCGCGCCGCAGTTGACAGGACCCGTCGCCTGGTCGGCGCAGTCGCTCAGGTCGACGTGCACGTGCTCGCCCGACACCGTGATCCGCACGTTGACCGGCAGCGGCGTGGCCAGGTCGACGCCGTCGTTGTCGAGGAAGCCCGACGCCTCGTAGACGCCGTCGGGGATGGCCGCGATGGCGGCCCGCTCCATGCGCTCGGTCTGGGCGAAGATCTGGTCGCGGGCGGCCGTCACGGTCTCCTGGCCCCACCGGTCGACGATCTCCTTCAGCCGCCGCTGGCCGGTCATGGCGCAGCTCACCTGGGCCCGCAGGTCGCCGAGGGTGGCGTGCGGGAAGCGTACGTTGCGGGCGATCACCTCGTGCAGGTCGCGGCAGGGCCGCCCGCCCGCGTACACCTTGACCGGGGGCATCCGCAGGCCCTCCTGGAAGATCGACGTGGAGTCCATCGAGCCGCCGGGGTCCTTGGAGCCGACGTCGAGCCAGTGCGCCCGCGAGGCCGCGAACCCGGCCAGCTCCCCACCGGCGAAGATCGGCCCGTAGACGGTGACGTCGTTGAGGTGGGTGCCGCCGATGTAGGAGTCGTTGAGCACCCACACGTCGCCCTCCTGCCAGACCTCCCGGCCGTACAGGCGCTCGGTCTCGCGGGTGCACACCTCCAGGTTGCCCAGGAAGATCGGCAGACCGGACGACTGGCCCAGGACGTTGTGGTCGCGGTCGAGCAGCGCGACCGCGCAGTCCTTGGCCTCGTAGATGACGGGGGTGTAGGAGCTGCGGATGAGGGTGGTGTTCATGTCTTCTGCCGCCTGGAGCAGCGCGCAGCGGATGATCTCTGTGGTGACGGGGTTGATCACATGTCCACTTTCACGATGAGGAAGCCGTTCTCGTCCACGGTGGCCAGGCAGCCGGGTGGGATGACCGTGGTCGCGGTCTCCTCGACCACGATCGCGGGCCCGGTCAGTTCGCCGGAGAGGTCGGCGCGGCGCAGCACGGGGGTGCGGTGCACGGCGCCGTCGAAGATCACGTCATGGACGCCGGGCGGCGCCTGCTCGGGCCGCGCCACGGCCGGGGCCGCCGTACGCGCGAACGTGCCGAACCCCGTGCTGCGCAGCATGACGAACTCCACCGGCGCCTCCGGCGTGGCGTGCCCGTAGCGGCCGGTGTGCGCCTCGGCGTAGCGGGCCGCGATCTCGGCGAGGAACTCGGGCTCGGCCGGTTCCTCGGCGTCGCGCAGCGGGACGGTGAGCGTGTAGTCCTGGCCCTCGTAACGCATCTCCACGGCGTGCTCCACCCGCCGCCGCTCCTCCGGGACGCCCTGCCCGTCGAGCGCGTCGAGCGCCTCCCGCTCCAGGGCGGCCAGGTTCGCGCACATGTCGGCGCCGTCGAGCGTGTCCTGCGGCCGGAAGTACGGATGCGTCAGATCCCTGCGCACCTCGGCCTGCAGCATCCCCCACGCCGAGAACGCCCCGGGGAAGCGCGGCACCACGACCTCGGAGATCCCCAGCTCCCGAGCGATGAACACGGCGTGCATCGGGCCCGCGCCGCCGAAGGCCACCAGCGCGAACTCCCGCGGCTCCACCCCGTGCTCCACGGTCAGCGTACGGATCGCCTGCGCCATCTTGGCGTTGGCCACGTCGCAGATGCCCTCGGCCAGCCGCAGCGGGTCGAGGTCCAGCTCCTCGGCCAGTTCGGCCACCGCGGCCCCGGCGGCCTCGTGGTCCAGCGTCATCAGGCCGCCCGCGAACCACGCCGGGTCCACCCGCCCGAGCGCCACGTTAGCGTCCGTGACGGTGGGCCGGACGCCGCCCCTGCCGTAGCAGGCCGGGCCCGGCACGGCCCCGGCCGACTCGGGGCCGACGCGCAGCGCGCCCGCCTCGGCGTAGGCGATCGAGCCGCCGCCCGCGCCGATCGTGTGCAGGTTCACGATCGGCATCAGCACCGGGTAGCCCTCGATGCGCGTCTCGGCGGTGACGTCGGGACGGCCGTTCACGATGAGCGAGACGTCGAACGACGTGCCGCCCATGTCGACGCAGATCGCGTGGCCGGTGCCCAGCAGCCTCGATGCCGCCACCCCGCCCATCGTCCCGCCGACCGGCCCGGACAGCAGCGTCTGCAGCGGCCGGCGCATCGCGTACGAGGCGTTGACCAGCCCGCCCGACGACTGCATCACGTGCACCGGCACGCCCAGCCCGCGCTCGGCGAAGCGCCGCCCGATCCCGGCCAGGTAACCGCGCACCACCGGCCCGGTGTACGCCTCCAGCACCGCCGACGAGGTCCGCTCGTACTCCCGCCACTCCCGCGCCACCTCGTGCGAGAGCACGACCAGCACGTCCTCGCCCAGCTCCGCCCGGAGGATCTCGCCCGCCCGCAGCTCGTGGGCCGGATCGGCGAAGGAGAACAGCAGGCACACCGCCACCGCGTCGAACCCCTCGGCGCGCGCCCGCCGCGCCGCCGCCCGCACCGACTCCTCGTCCAGCGGGACCAGCTCCCGCCCCCGGTAGTCCAGCCGGCCGCCGATCTCCATGACGTCCTGCCGCGGCACCAGCGGCTCGGGCTTGCGGTACCGCAGGTCGAACATGCGGTCCCGGTTGCCCCTGGCGATCTGGTAGACGTCCCGGCCGCCCTGGCCGGACAGCAGCAGCACCCGCGCGCCCTTGCGCTCCAGCAGCGCGTTGAGCCCCTGCGTGGTGCCGTGCACGAAGAACGAGATGTCCGCGGGATCGTCGACGACCCGGCCCAGCGCGGCGAAGACGCCCTCCGCCAGGTCCGCGGGCGTGGTGGGCGCCTTCGAGGCGGTCACGGCCCCTGTGCGCTCGTCGTAGCAGACCACGTCGGTGAAGGTGCCCCCGATGTCCATGGCGACGCGATAGCTCATGCGGGGAACCGTATGCCGCGCCCGGCCGCCCGATCGTGTGCGCTCCGCACAGCCGGGCGCCGCCGGTAGTGCGTCCCGCCGGGTGTCCGGGAAAACGCCGCGCGGAGCGGGAGGTCGGCGGGGCCGGTCGGCCCGGTTGCCGTCCGGGAGTTCCCGCGGCAAGGCAATACGCTGTCGGATGTGCCTGCCCCGTACCTCACCCTGAAGACCGTCGTCGAGCACGAGACCGAGGCGCGGCGCTCGCGCTTCCTGTGCGCCCTGGCCCCGGCGCGCACTGTCGGCGAGGCGGCCGCGTTCATCGCCGAGCGCCGCCGCGAGCACGCCGACGCCACCCACAACTGCACGGCGTACGTGATCGGCGAGCGGGTCCAGAAGGGTGACGACGACGGCGAGCCGGGCGGCACCGCGGGCACGCCCATGGTGCAGGCGCTGGTGGGGAGGGGGTTCAGCGACGTGGTGGCGGTGGTGACCCGCTATTTCGGCGGCACCCTGCTGGGCGCGGGCGGGCTGGTGCGCGCCTACGGCTCGGCGGTGACCGAGACCCTCGACCGGGCCGAGCCGGTTCGGATGGTCCCGGCCAGGCTCGTACGCGTCGCGGTCGCCCACGACCAGGCCGGGCGGGTCGAGAACGACCTGCGGGCCTCCCGGCACGCGGTGCGCGAGGTCGCCTACGCGGGCGAGGTGACGTTCGCCGTGGCGGTGGGCGACGACGAGGTGGCCACGTTCACCGACTGGGTGGCCACGCTGACCGCCGGGCGGGCCCGTGTGGACCTCGGCGACGCCCTCCACGTGCCGGCCTGACCACGGAGGGTGACGCTCCGCGCCCGCTCTTGGGCGTCAGCCCTCCAGGGCGTACTGCATCACCCGGAACTTCGCCTGGGCCTCGGCCAGCTCGGCGGCCGGGTCGGAGTCGCCCATGATGCCGCCGCCCGCGAACAGCCGGGCCCGGCGGCCCTGCACGAGCCCCGAGCGCAGCGCGATGCCCCACTCGCCGTCGCCGTGGACGTCGATCCAGCCCACCGGACCCGCGTAGCCGGAGCGGTCCATGCCTTCCAGCTCGCGGATCACCTGGATCGCGGTGCTGGTCGGGGTGCCGCCGACGGCCGCCGTCGGGTGCATGGCGGCCACCACGTCGAGCACTGACGCCCCGTCGGCCAGCCGCCCGGTGACGTGGCTGGCCAGGTGCTGCACGTTGGGCAGCACGAGCAGCTCGGGCTCGTCGGGAGTGGTGAGCGAGGAGCACAGCGGCGCCAGCGTCTGGCGTACGGAGGCGATCGCGCACTCGTGCTCGTGCCGGTCCTTCGTCGAGGCGAACAGCGCCGCCCCCCGGGCGAGGTCGTCGGCCGGGCCGGTGCCGCGCGGGGTCGTGCCCGCCAGCACCAGCGACTCGATCTCCTGGCCCGTACGCCGGATCAGCAGCTCGGGCGTGGCCCCGACCAGCCCCGCCACCGAGAACGTGTAGCACTCGGGATAGCGGCGGGCCAGCCGGTCCAGCAGCAGCCGCACGTCGATCGGCCGCTCGGCGGTGGCGACCAGGTCGCGGGCCAGCACCACCTTCTCCAGCTCGCCCTCGCGGATGCGCTTGGCGGCCCGCGCCACGATGTGCTCCCACTCGGGAGCGGACAGGCTGCCGTCGCCGTAGCTGATGCGGCCGGGGTCGCGAACGGGCGTGAACCGCTCCAGCGGCGCCTCGCCGATCGTGGTCAGCCAGGCGTGGCCGCCGCGCCGGGCCAGCACGGCGCGCGGGACCACGAGCACCGAGCCGTGGGAGTCCTGGTCGAAGGTGAAGCTGCCGAACGCCACCGCGCCGGAGCCGGGTGTGCGCACGGCGTCGTCGACCTGCGCCTCGCCGAACACGGTGGCCAGCCACTGGCGGGCCCAGGCGAACCTGCCGGGCCCCGGCGGGACGGCCACCCGGGCGGCCTCACCCCAGCCGACCAATCCCTCGCCGTTCCTGATCCACGCGTAGGGTGCGGTGCGAGGGAGAGCAGCCAGCAGATCACCGGGGTCGCCGACATGGGTGGTGCGAACCGGCAGCGGGCGGGTTGTTCCGAGCGCGACACTCACCCGAGACACTCTATGCGGGAACTGAACACGTTCGACTCGGACCCCCGTGAATGCGAGCTTACGGGCAAAGAACCCGGAAAAAACCGGATGCCACGGCGTATTGAGCCCAACCCGATCCGGTCCGGCCTGTCAAGCGCCGATATGAAGTCGGTCCTGAAGTGGCAGGCGTCGCGGCGAGGTCATGGTGAGGCGGTGATCGGCTCCCTACCTTTGAGCCCATGATCGCTCGCCTGGGTCCCGTCCTCGCCGCCGTCGTACTCACCGCCTCGGGCCCGGCCCAGGCCGCCGCCGCGTCGGCCGCCGCGCAGCCGGTGCCCGAGGTCATGGCCGCACTCGGCGACTCCATCTCGACCGGGTTCAACTCCTGCGGCTTCTATGTCTCCTGCACCCCGCGTTCCTGGGCGACCGGCGACAGCGGCCAGGTCAACAGCCACTACCTGCGGCTGTCCGAGCTGTCTGGAACGCTCCAAAAGCACAACCACAACTACGCCGTCCCCGGCGCGACCAGCGCCAACCTGCTCGCGCAGGCGAAGAAGGCGGTCTCGGCCAAGGCCGACTACGTGACGATTCTCATAGGCGCCCAGGACGCCTGCGTACGCACCGAGGAGGCGATGACCTCCGTCGAGACCTACCGGCGGCGCCTGGACACGGCGCTGGCCGAGTTGCGCGCCGGCCTGCCCAGGGCCCGCGTGTTCATCGCCAGCATCCCCGACCTGCGGCGGCTCTGGCAGGTGGGCAAGGACACCCCGCTGGCCCGTACGTTCTGGGCGGCCGGCCGCATCTGCCAGACCATGCTCGCCCGGCCCACCTCGACCAAGCGGGCCGACGCCGAGCGCCGCTCCCGGGTGCGCGACCGCGTCATGGCCTACAACCGCGCGGCGGCCCAGGCGTGCGCCGCGTACGGCGCGAACTGCCGTACCGACGGGGGAGCGGTCTTCTCCTACCCGTTCACGCTCGACCACGTGAGCAGGTGGGACTACTTCCACCCCAACACCTCCGGGCAGGCGGTGCTGGCCCGGCGGACCTACGACAACGGCTTCACCTGGCTCGACCCCCGCTGACGCGGGCCCACGACCGGGAGCGGGCGGTCACCGGCACTGCGCCAGCATCGCCCTCTTGTCGGCGGCCGTCACCGGCACGTCGTACTTGAGCGCCACCTGGGCGAACCGCGTGACGTACGCGCACCGGATGTCGCGCCGGGGCGGCAGCCAGCCCGCCGGCCCCGAGGCGTCCTTCTGCTCGTTGGCGTTCCCGTCGACGGGCAGCAGGTTGAGCGGGTCGTTGGCGAAGTCGAGACGTTTGGACATCGGCCACCCCCGCGCCCCCATCCGCCACCCGTAGTTGAGCGGCACCACGTGATCGACCTGCACGTCGTCGGCGTCGCTCTTGTGCCAGCGGATGAGCCGTCCCGTGTAGGGGTCGGTCAGGTCCATGGAGACGACCTCGCAGGTCGAGCCCGCCCGGTATTTCACGTTCCGGCCGTCGCGGGCCAGCAGGTCGTCACGGGTACGGCAGCCGTTGCGCGCGTACGGCACGCCGGTGGCGCTGTCGGCCCAGTTCTCCCCGTAGCGGGTGCGCGCGTAGCCCGTGCCGGGCCCGAGCCCCTTGACGCGCAGGCGTTCGATGAGCCCGCGGGCCTCCGACCTGTCGGCGTCGGCGCTGACGGGGGCCAGGCCCGGCAGCGTCCCGCTGAGGTTGCCCAGCGGGCCGGCGGCGGTGGCCGGTGGGGTCTTGGTGCTGTCGATGAGGGAAACGACGATGACGGCGCCGGTGAGGACGGCGAACGCGTCCTTGGTGCTCAAACGGACCCTCCATGAGCTCCAGGTTGTCTAGAGAGATTCCCGGTCCCGCCTCTTGCGACACGGGGAGGGTTGTGTGACTCGCCGTCCGATCGATGCTGACGCCGATCCCCGTCCCTCGGCCGGCACTTACGGCGGCCGGAAACGCGAGTTAACGTGTAAGCACGTAATCATCCTGGAGGGCGCGATGGCGGATCCCCTTGACGCCTACTCTCACGTGGTGTCTTCCGTGGCGGCCGAGTTGCTGCCGAAAGTGGCCAGTGTGCGGGCCGGGCGGGGCAGCGGCTCGGCGGTGGTGTTCACCGACGACGGCTTCCTGCTGACGAACGCGCACGTCGTCGGCTCCTCCCGGGCCGGCGCCATCGCCTTCGCCGACGGCACGTCCGGCGACTTCGAGGTCGTCGGCCGCGACCCGCTGTCGGACCTGGCGGTGATCAGGGCGCAGACCGCCACACCCCCGCCCGCCGAGCTGGGCGACAGCGACGAGCTGGTGGTGGGGCAGCTCGTCGTGGCCGTGGGCAACCCGCTCGGGCTGTCGGGGTCGGTGACGGCCGGGGTGGTCTCAGGGCTGGGCCGGTCGCTGCCCGCGCGCAGCGGCTCCAACCTGCGCCTGATCGAGGACGTGATCCAGACCGACGCCGCACTCAACCCGGGCAACTCGGGCGGGGCACTGGCCGACTCGCGGGCCCGGGTGGTCGGCGTCAACACGGCGGTGGCCGGGGTCGGCGTGGGGCTGGCCGTGCCGGTGAACGACACGACCCGGTCCATCATCGCCGCGCTGATCAGGGACGGCCGGGTCAGGCGGGCGTTCCTGGGCCTGGTGACCTCCCCGGCGCCGCTGCCCGAGCCGTTGCGGCGGCGTACCGGGCAGGAGGGGGCGCTGCGGGTGGTCGAGGTGGTGCCCGGCTCGCCCGCGCAGCGGGCCGGGCTGCGCGCCGGCGACCTGGTGCTGAGCGCGGGGCGGCACCCGGTGGGCGACGCGCAGAGCCTGCAGCGGCTGATGTTCGCCGACGCGATCGGGCGCCCGCTGCCGATCACCGTCCACCGCAACGGCGCGCTCGTGGACGTCATCGCCGAGCCCGTGGAGCTGACGGGCTCCGGCGTGTGACGCCGCGGGGCGTGGGTCAGGGGCAGGGCGGCGTGACGTCCTCCGCCGCCGGGGCCCGCTTGCGCTCGCGCCGGGCCAGCAGGTCGGCCAGGAGCGCGTCCCACTGCTCCCCGACCACGTCCACGTCGTAGGTGCCGGCCGTCTCCAGCGCCCGGGTGCCGAGGTCGCGGCGCAGTCGCTCGTCCTCGATGACCCGGATGATCGACTCCGCGAGGTTGGCGTTCGTGCGCGGCTTGACCAGCAGCCCGTCCACCTCGTGCGTGATCATCTCCTTCGGCCCGTGCGGGCTGTTGAAGCTGACGATGGCCAGCCCTTTGCCCATGGCCTCCAGGATCGTCATGGGGAAGCCCTCGTGACGCGAGCTGAGCACGTAGATCGAGGACCTCTCCAGCTCGGCGCCCACGTCGGTGGTCGGCCCCGGCAGCTCGACCTTGCCCTCCAGGCCCGCCTCGGCGATCTGCTGGGCGAGGTTCTCCTCCTGCGGCCCCGCCCCGAAGATGCGCAGCTTCCAGTCGGGGTGGGCGGCGGCGACCGTCTCCCAGGCGGCGATCAGCCGGTGGAAGCCCTTGATGCGGGTCATCCGGCCGACGGCCACGGCCACCTTGGCGTCGAGCTTGGCCACGTCACCCGTCATCGGCGGCACCGCGTTGGGGATGCGCGTCAGCCTGCGCGGCTTCTTGGGCAGCGTCTCGCGGTAGTCGCGCAGGTCGGCCTTGGTGAGCGTGACCAGGGCGTCGAGACGGCGGTAGCGCCACTTGATCAGCTCTTGGACCGGCTCCGGCTGGGTGCGCAGCGCCACGTGCTCCTGCCCGACCGTGATGACCCCGGGCAGCGCCAACTGCGCGATCGCGAGGTTGAGCCCCGGGCGGGTGGCCATCAGCACGCCGGTGTCCATGGAACGGATGAAGCGGGCCAGCCTGAGGTCGGTCCACAGGTTGAAGCGGTGGTAGGCCGACTCCTCCTTGGGGATCAGCCTGCTGGGCAGCTTCGACAACATCGCCCGCACCGGGTCGGCGCCGGGGTTGATCCGATCGTCGAGAAAGCGGAACCGCACGCGCGGATCGATCGGGAAGAACGGCTCCTCGGCCTCCTTCAGGATGCTGACGATCTCCACGTCGTGCTCGTCGGCCAGGTAACCGGCCAGGTTGAACACCGTCCGGATCGTGCCGCCCATCCCGTAGGCGTGCAGGAGCAGGATGCGGACCCGCTCGGTCGAAGGCGGCGGTGCGTTGCGTGTCTTGCGCCGGGTGTATCCCCGGTAGAGCCTGCCCACGGCCGACCTGCCCTTGCGTGCCAGTGCGCGCACGTGACGAATCCCCCTCGTGTATGCGGAAGAAGTCTCAACACACGTGGCCGGCGGTGAGGAACATCGCCTCGCCACCGGCCGTTGTCCAGCCTCGGTGGAGTGCACGTGTTCATCCCCTGTGCGCTTTCGCCACCTATGATCTTTAGACGCCGGAAAGGTGGCTAAGGTTGCATGCGCGGCCGGTGCCGGGGGTCGGGAGTGTGCGGCGGACGCTCGGCCAGCAGGCTCAGCGCGACGTCGATGGCCCGTTCGAGCTGCGTGTCCACGCCCCGGGCGTAGTCCTGCGGGGTGATGTCCACCTCGATGTCCGGGTCGGTGCCGTAGTTCTCCACCTGCCAGCCCACGTCGTCGAAGGCGAAGGAGAACTCCGGCTGCGTGGTCACCGTGCCGTCGGCGAGCCGGTGGCGCGGCCAGATGCCGATCACGCCGCCCCACGTGCGCTTGCCGACCAGCGGGCCCAGCCCGAGCAGCTTGAAGGTGTGGCTGAAGATGTCGCCGTCGGAAGCAGCCCACTCGTTCGTGACGGCCACCAGCGGGCCGCGCGGCGACTCCGGCGGGTACGGCTCCGCCGCCCCCCACCGCGGATAGTCGTAGCCCAGCCGCCGCCTGGCCAGTTTCTCCAGCAGCAGCGCCGAGACGTTCCCGCCGCCGTTGAAGCGTACGTCCACGATGAGCGCGTGCCGGTCATACTCGGCCAGGAACCCCCGGTGGAACTCCCCGAACCCCTCGGCCCCCATGTCCGGCACGTGCAGATAGCCGACCCGGCCGCCGGAGCGCCGGTGGCACTGGGCGCGGTTGAGGTTGACCCAGTCGCGGTAGCGGGCGGGCTGCTCGTCGGCCAGGGCGCGTACGGTCACCGAGAAGACCCGCTCCCCGCGCCGCAACGTCAGCTCGACCTCCTCGTCCGCCTGGTTGACCAGCCGCTCGTTCGGCGTGGCCGCGCCCTCCGACGGCTCTCCGACGGGCGCGCCGTTGATGGCCAGCACGGCGTCACCCGTACGCACGTCGACCCCGAGCCGGGTCAGCGGCGAGGTCGCCTGCGGATCCCCCGGGTCGCCCGTCACGATGGCAGCGATGTGGTAGACGCCGTCGCGCAGGCACCAGTCGACGCCCAGCTTGCCCTGGCTGTAGTCGGGCCCGGGACGGTACTCGCCGCCGCTCTCGAACGCGTGGCTGGTGGCCAGCTCCCCGTGCAGCTCCCACAGCAGGTCGGAGAACTCGCCCCGGGTCGTCACCCGCTCCACCAGCGGCTGGTAGCGGTCGTAGACGGCCGGCCAGTCGACGCCCGCCATGTCCTCGGTCCAGAAGTTCTCCCGCTGCAGCCGCCACGCCTCACGGAACATCTGCCGCCACTCCGCCTCAGGGCAGACCGACACCTTGATGCGCGACAGGTCGATCCAGCCGCTCTCGCGCCCCGGCCCCTCCTCGTCGCCGGGCACCTCGCCCGCCTTGACCACCCGCAGCCTGCTCCCCGCCCGGTACAGCAGCGTCCTGTGGTCGCGGCCCAGCTCGAAATCGCTCACGCCCTCGGCGAACGTCTCGTTCCGCCCTTTCGCGAAGTCGAACAGGTGCAGCGTGTCCTCCCCTTCGAGCGGGCTGGTCAGGATCAGCGCCTTGCCCTTCAGCCCGGCCACCCGCTCGTAGCGGCCCTCCGGCAGCGGGAACGCGGTCACCCGGCGGGCCAGCCCGTCCACGTCCACGCGCAGCGGCTCGTCCTCGTCGCCGTCCTCGTTCTCCTCTTCTTCGTCGTCCTCCTTGCCGGTCAGCGGACGCGGCCGGGGCACGAACGGGTCGGGTTCGTCGGCCCGCAGCGCCACCGCGTACGGGCGGGAGCCCAGCGGGAAGCCCAGGTCGAACTGGAGCTGGTCGTAGACGGGGGAGAAGACGCGCTGGCCGATGAAGTACAGGTAGCGGCCCTGCGGGTCGAAGGCCGGCATCGAGTCCTTGAGCACCGGCTCGCTGGCCTGCACCGTGCGGGCCGTCTCGGGGTGGTGCAGCTTGATCGCGGTGGTCTGGGCGTTGAGCGGGCTCGCGTACGCCAGCCAGCGGCCGTCGTGCGACCAGGCCGGGTCCTCCGGCGGGCCGTGCGGGTTGGCCTCGACCAGCTCGGTCCGCCCGGTGGCCAGGTCGAGCAGGTGCAGTTCGTGGCGGTGGTTGACGACCGCCACCCGGTCGTGGGCGGGGTCGGGCACCAGCTCGTTGATCCGGCCCAGCCGGGCCACTTCCGTGCCGGGGCCGCCCTCGCCGCCTTCGAGCACGACCAGCTTCTCCTCGTCGCCGTCGTCGCTGGCCGCCGCGATCAGTCGTGTGCCGTCGTTGAGCCAGGTCAGGAAGCGGTAGCGGACGCCGTCGGGGGAGCCGTGCTGGCGTACCGGGCCCTCCCAGTTCGCCATCGCGTACGCCTTGCCGCGCGCGGTGACCGCCACGGCGCTGCCGTCGGGGCTCAGCCGGGCGCTGTCGAGGTAGTCGGCGGCCTCGACGAACCTGCGGTTGCGCTGCGTCCTGGAGCTGGCCAGCCGCACCTCCAGGCGGCGCGGCCGCTCGCCGGGCTCCAGCAGGTACAGGTCCGCGCCCGCGTGGTAGACCAGCCGGTGCCCGTCGCCCGACAGGTTGCGGGCGTAGTAGTCGTCGTGGTGGGTGTGCCTGCGCAGGTCGTCGCCGCTGGGCGAGCACGAGTAGACGTTGCCGACGCCCTCGTGGTCGGAGATGAAGCACACCCGGCCCCCGCTCCAGCAAGGGGAGGCCAGGTTGCCCGGCAGCCTGATCAGCCGCCTGAACTCGCCGTCGCCGAGCGGGTCGATCCACAGGTCGCCGACCGTGCCGCCGCGGTAACGCTTCCAGCGCGCCGGGTCGGCGGTGTTGCGGCCGAGCACGATCATGCCTTCCGGCCCGTACGCGATCGAGTTCGCCGGTCCGTACGGCAGCCGCTCCGGCACCCCGCCCGGCGCCACCCGGTGCAGCCACTGGCGGCCCTCGAACGGCTGTGACTGGTCGCTGGCGTACACGATCTGGCCCTCGGGGTCCCAGCCGGTCACCGTGCAGCGGGACCCGTGGAAGGTCACCCGGCGGGCCGCGCCGCCGTCGGACGGCATCACGTACACCTCTTCCGGGCCCTCCTCGCGGCCGACGAACGCGAGCTGGTCGCCGCGCGGCGAGATGCGGGGGTAACCGGCCTCGGCGAGCCCGGCGGTGAGCCGGAAGGCCCGGCCTCCCTGGGCGGAGACCATCCACAGGTCGTCCTCGGCGGCGAAGACCACCACGTCCTGGAAGACGGCGGGGAAGCGCAGGTAAGCCGACATGCGGGGCAGCTCCACGGTCAGATCGGACGACCGAGCCCTCCCGGCCCCGGCCGTCCGATCATCATGTCACCGGCCGGGCGGTCTACGAGGGCTGCCCGGGAGGACGCTCTTCGCCGGTCGGGTTCCGGCTCTCCCGCTTGGTGTCCTTGGCCTGGCGGCTGCTCTTGATGGCCTGCTTCTTGGACTTGCCGGACTTGGCCGCGGGTTTCTTCCTCGTGTCAGCCATGGAGATCATCCCCCCTGTACGGACGAGGTGCACCGAATTGGTACACCAAGCCCGTTAATACCCATCTACTCACGAAACCCGACATACCACCTATCCGGCCCATTGCGCCCCAGTCGACGGCGGCGACGAGGCCATCGGCAGCGGTGGCCTCTCCGGCTCGACCGAGAGCTTCGGACGGCCCCTCGGACGAGGCTTCGGCCGGAGGGCTCGGGTAAGGGGTGACTGTCAGAGGAGGCGGAGCTGTTCGGGCTCGGGCGAGGGCTCGGACAGAGGTCGCGGCCGGGGCGGTGGGAGGCGGCGGGCCATGGCGGGGGTGGCACGGCCGACGCCGTGGCGTTCGGCGAGTTCCTTGACCAGGCCCGTCACCCGCTCCTGGTATGCCTTGGGCGCGTAGGCCCCCCGCCCGTACAGCTCCAGGTAGCGCGGCATCAGGCGTGGGTGCTCGCGCGAGAGCCAGCTCAGCCACCACTCCCTGGCCCCGGGTCGCAGGTGCAGCACGATGGGCGCGAGGTGGGTGGCGCCCGCCTCGGCGATCTCCTTGACCGTGCGGTCGAGCTGGGCGGGGGAGTCGGTCAGGTAGGGCAGGATGGGCGCCATCAGGACCCCGCAGCCGATGCCGTTGTCGTTGAGCGTCGCGCACGTCTCCAGGCGGCGGCGCGGGTTGGGCGTGCCGGGCTCGACGGCCCGCCACAGGTCGGCGTCGACGAACCCCACCGAGACGTTGGCGCCGACCTCCGTCACGTCGGCGGCCTCCGTCAGCAGGTCGAGGTCGCGCAGGATCAGCGTGCCCTTGGTGAGGACCGAGAACGGGTTGGCGGCGTCGCGCAGCGCGGCGATGATGCCGCGCATCAGCTTGTAGCGGCCCTCCGCGCGCTGGTAGGGGTCGACGTTGGTGCCCATGGCCACGTGGTGGCCGCCCCAGCGGGGCGAGGCCAGCTCCTTGCGGGCCAGCTCGGCGGCGTTGACCTTGACCACGATCTTGGTATCGAAGTCGGCACCGGCATCCAAATCTAGATATTCATGCGTTTTTCGGGCAAAACAGTAAACGCAGCGATGGGCGCACCCTCGGTAGGGGTTGATGGTGTAGCCGAACGGGACCCGGCTGGCCCCGGGAACCCGGTTGACGATGGATCGGGCCCGGATCTCGTAGAAGGTCATCCCCTTGAACTCGGGCGTGTCGAACGTGCGGACCACCGCGCCGCGAGCGAAGAGCGGCAGGGCCGGATCGTCTCGGCCGGGCGCGGCCAGCCGCAAGTTGTCCCAGCGCATGCCATGATTAGAACAAAGGTTCGAGCTTGATCGCAAACCGAAAAGAGGTTGTAATTACCTGGTCAGGCAGGGGCTAATGATCTTCAGGGTTGGGCAGAAAGAGGCCACGGAGCTTGCGTTCGGGAGGTGCACCTATGGCCTGGTCGCAGGACGAGGAGCGGATCCTGGCCCAGATCGAGCAGCACCTCGTCGACGACGATCCGCGACTCGTCGCACGGCTCGAGTCGTTCAACGAGCGGGTTGGTCGTAGCGAGGCGAGGTCGACGGGGGAGCGTGACTCCAAGCGTCGCCCGCGCCGCTCGACGGTCATCATCCTGATCAGTTGGTTGCTCATCGCCACGTTGGTCGCCACACTTCTGATCATGGTTCTCCGGAACGAGGCCGCGGCGGCGCTCGCGCTGTCCGCCGCCTTGTGACGCCGCCGATTCCCGACTCCTCACCGACACCCGCCCTCCACCGGCCCGGCAGAGGGCCTTCCGTCGTGCGCGAGGGCGGTCGAGGGCCTTCCGCCGTGTATGAGGGGCGGTCGAGGGCCTTCCGTCGTGTGTGAGGGGCGGTCGAGGGCTTTTCGTCGTGCGTGAGGGGTCGTCGAGGGCTTTCCGCTGTGCGTGAGGCCGTTGAGGGCATCCCGGGTGTGCGTGAGGGTGCCGGGGGGCTCTTGGGGGCGATGGGCCTTGTGGGTCTCGTGAGGCGGCTCAGCCGGCCACGTGGACGGTCGGCTCGTGGCGTACCGGGAAGTTGACCGAGGCGGCGATGAAGCACGCCCGGTGGGCGTCGGCGTGCAGGGCGAGCGCGGTCTCCACCATCTCGGGCGCCGCCACGGTGACCACCGGACGCAGCACCACCTCGGTGAAGTGGCCGCCGTCGGCGGTCTCGGCCATGGTGCCCGAGGCCGTGTCGGCGTACGCGGTGACCACGACCTTCGCCACGGCGCACTGGTGCAGATACGAAAGCATGTGGCACTGCGACAGCGAGCCGACCAGGAGCTGCTCGGGGTTCCAGCGTGACGGGTCGCCGCGGAAGGCGGGGTCGGAGCTGCCCGCGATGGGCGCCGGTCCCGCCGTGGACAGCTCGTGCTCGCGCCCGTAGTCGCGGTAGCCACTGGTACCGGTGCCCTTGTTGCCGGTCCAGGTCACGACGGTCTGGTAGGTGTGCTCACGGCTCATGGGCGGTCCGTCCTCGCGCTGCCGGTGGTTCCTCCCGCCGAAGGTATCGAACCGATCCGCTCGGGGACTCTTGTGGGTGGGATGCTCGTGTGCGTATACTCGCATACGAGTATTCGTGAACGAGGAGGTGGGCCGGATGGCCAAGCGGCGCCCCGTGGGCAACCTGCTCGCGCTGGCCGTGCTCACCGTCGTCGTCCAGCGGCCGATGCACCCGTACGAGATGGCCTCCGTCCTGCGCGCCCGCGGCAAGGACCAGGACATGCCGATCAAATGGGGCTCCCTCTACACCGTCGTACGCAATCTCGAGAAGCACGGCCTGCTGGAGGCGGTGGAGAGCGGCCGTCAGGGCGCCCGCCCCGAGCGGACCGTCTACGGCGTCACCGAGGCCGGGCGGCGCGAGGCGGACGACTGGACGCGCGAGCTGCTGTCCACCCCCCTGCGGGAGCCGTCGTCGTTCGAGGCGGGCCTGTCGGTCATGGGCGGGCTCGGCCCCGACGAGGTGGCCCCGCTGCTGCGGCAGCGGCTGGAGCTGCTGGAGGGGCAGATCGAGACCGAGCGGCAGGCGCTGGAGGCCGAACGAGGCCAACTGCCCCGCCTCTTCCTCGTCGAGTCGGAGTACGCGCTGGCGATGCGGGAGGCCCAGGCCCGCTGGGTGCGTTCGCTGCTGGCGGAGCTGGACGGAGGCACCTTCCCCGACCTCGACGCGTGGCGTGCCTATCACCGCACGGGCGACCTGCCGCCCGGCCTGGCGCACCTCGCGGAAAGGGGCGGCACAGAAGAAGGACCGACCGAGGAAGACTGAAAGACCCCGGCGGCGGTGCTGCAACACCACCGCCGGGCGACCTCGCACCGAAGACCCGCCAAGCGGAGCCCCGGCCACGAGATGACACAGGCAACGATAGCCGGGCTCCCTTCCCCCACAGAAACCACGGGAGCCATCATGACCACGACCACCCTCGGCACCGTCACGTCCGCCGACGGCACCACGATCAGCTACCACGAGGTCGGCCACGGCCCCGGCCTGGTGATCCTGCACGGAGCCATGCAGACCGGCGAGAGCCAGATCGAGCTGGCCCACGCCCTGTCCGGCGACTTCACCTGCTACCTGCCCGACCGCCGGGGCCGCGGCCGCAGCGGCCCCGCCGGAGCGGATCACGGCCTGCGGCCCGAGGTCGACGACCTCGACGCGCTCGTACGGGCCACGGGCGCGCCGTACGCGCTCGGCGTCAGCTCGGGCGCGATCATCACCCTGCGTACGGCGCTCGCGCGGCGGGCCCTGCGCAAGATCGTCCTCTTCGAGCCCCCGCTGGGCCTCGGCCCCGCCGACCCGGCCCGCCTGTTGCCCCGCCTCGACCGCGAGCTGGCCGCGGGCAGGACCGCCGCCG
Organism: Nonomuraea antimicrobica; assembly: GCF_039536965.1. NCBI lineage: Bacteria > Bacillati > Actinomycetota > Actinomycetes > Streptosporangiales > Streptosporangiaceae > Nonomuraea > Nonomuraea antimicrobica. The sequence continues at coordinate 18,560 of NZ_BAAAZP010000207.1, forward strand.
CGCTGGTCACCGGCCTGCGGGCGGCCCGGCTGGGCCCGCCGTTCTTCAACGCCCTGCCGCGCCCGCTGCAGGAGCTGCTCACGAACCTGATGCTGAAGAGCCAGGACCAGGACGGCGGGGCGTTCGGCGCACTGGCCCCGACGCTGCGCCAGGACATCCAGGTGGTGGCGGAGGCGTCAGGAGACCTGGCCGAATACGGTTCGGTGGCGGCCGAGGTGCTGCTGCTCGGCGGCACCAGGAGCCAGGGGCACCTGCGCTCGGCGCTCGACGGGCTGGAGCGGGTGCTGCCGCACGCCCGGCGCGTGGCCATGGAAGGGCTCGACCACAGCGCCACGTCGAACGCGGCTCAGCGTGGGCGGCCCGAGCGGGTCGCCGAGGAGGTCCGCCGCTTCCTGGCCGGGTGATCTCCGGGGCCCTGCGCAGGCCACCGGGTGAACCCCCGCGCGGGCGGGGATCAGAGGCTGTTGAGGAAGGTGGCCGCCACCGGCGCCGCCACCTTCCCGCCACCGCCGCCGCCCTCGACGACCACGGCGAAGGCCACGTCGTCCTTGAACCCGATGAACCAGGCGTGGGAGTCGAGCTTCTCGCCCGTGCCGTACTCGGCCGTGCCGGTCTTGCCGTAGGTGCCGGACGGGAGCCCCGCGGACTTGGCCGTGCCCTTGGTCACCACGGCCGCCATCATCGAGTGCAGCTCCGACTTCACCCCTTCGGGCAGCGCCTGCTCGTCGGCCTTCTGCTTGATCGTGGGCACCAGCGTCGGCGGGCGCCAGGTGCCGTCGGCGATGGCGGCGGCGACCGAGGCCATCGACAGCGGGCTCGCGGTGATCCGGGCCTGCCCGAACGACTCCGCGGCCAGCTCGGCGTCGGACTGCGCCTTGGGGAAGCTGGGCTTCGTCGCCGGTACGCCGATGTTGAGCGGCTGGTTGAAGCCCACCTCCTCGGCCACGTCGAGCATCTTGTCGGCGCCCAGCTTCTGCTGGGCCAGCGGCGCGAACGTCGTGTTGCACGAGTGCGCGAACGAGTCGAGGAACGACAGCGACCCGAACTCCGCCTTGTCGGAGTTGCGGATCTGCAGCCCGCCGACGGTGGCGTACATGGGGCAGGTCACCTGGTCCTGCGGCGACACCCCGGCCGCCAGCAGCCCGATCGCGGTGACCGCCTTGAACGTCGAGCCCGGCGGGTAACGGCCGTCGAGCGCCCGGTTGAACCCGCCCTGGTTGTTCACCACGGCCAGGATCTCGCCCGTCGAAGGCTCGATCGCCACCAGGGAGGTGGGCTTGTCCAGGTCTTTCACCGCCGTCACCGCGGCGGCCTGCACGCGCGGGTCGAGCGTGGTGCGGACCGGCTCGCCCTCGGTGCCCTCCATGGTCTCCAGCGTCTTGTCACCGAGCTTGATCTCGGTGGCCGGCGTGCCCGCCAGCCGCTTCTGGAACGTCTCCTGCAGCCCGTCGCGCCCGACCGCCTGCCCCACCTTGTAGGACGAGCCCAGCTTGGCGACGTCTTTCTTGGTGGCCTTGGCGAGATAGCCGACGAGCTGCTGAACCGATCCGCCCACCGTGCCGGTGTCGATGCGGTCGCCCTCGCCGTCGGTGATCTCGGCCCGCTCGGGCCAGCGGGTCTTGAGCGAGAACGCGGCTCCGCCGGTCAGCGACGGGTGCAGCGTCGCGGGCGTCCAGTCGACCTTCCACGTGCGGTCGGCCACCACCAGGTCGATCTTGCCCTGGTAGGTCCACTCGCCGATGTTCTTCAGCGCGAGGGTGGCGGTGTAGGGGACGCTGGCCCGGCCGTCTCCCTCGGTGACCTTGCCGAGCTGGATCGCGGTCGACTCGACGGCGAGCACGCTGCGCTGCTGCTCGTACGCGGTGAGCTGCTGCGGCGTGGCCAGCTCGGCCGTCATGGCGCCCTGGTCACCGGCCTGCCACGCGGCGGCGAAGCGCTGCGCGGTCTCGCCCGGGGTGCCCCGGGTGTGCAAGACGTAGTAGGCGCCACCGGCTGCGGCCCCCACCGCGAGCACGGTGGCGCAGGACACGATCGCGATCGTACGGCCCCGCGCCACTGATCAGCCCCCCGCTCCTCGACGACAGGTCTCCGAGCTTAGCTGCGTCGAATCAGGACATTCCATTCGCGGCCTTGTAGCTGGCCGCGTAGGTCGGGACGTATTCCTGGCCGGACAGCTCCTGGATCGCCGCCATGATCTCGTCGGTGACCCGCCGCCGGTCCTGTGCCTTGGTGTGCTCGCCGGTGAACCGCCGCGGCTCCCCGATCGTGATGCCGACGCGCGCGGGGCGGGGCACCTTCGCCCCGAGGGGCAGCACCTTCTCGGTGCCGCTGAGCGCCACGGGCAGCACCGGGGCCCCGGTCTTGAGCGCCAGCCAGGCCACCCCGATCTTGCCGCGGTAGAGGCGGCCGTCGGGGGAGCGGGTGCCCTCGGGGTGGATGCCGAACAGCTCACCCTGCTCCAGCAGCGCCGCGGCCTCGTCGAGCATGGTCTGGGCGGCGTGCGCGCTCTCACGGTCGATCGGCAGGCTCTTGCCCAGCCGCATGAAGAAGCCGGAGATCGGGTTGCCGGAGAAGTATTCGGTCTTGGCGGTGAACGTCACGTGCCGCGGCAGCAGCGCCGGCAGCAGGAACGAGTCGATCACCGAGAGGTGGTTGGCGGCCAGGATCGCCGGGCCGGTGCGCGGCACGTTCGCCGCGCCGGAGATGTGCGGCCGGCACATCGCCTGGGCGAGCGGCGCGGAGGCGAACTTGACCACTTCGTACAGCAACGAGTCTCCTGATCATCGGGCCGATGGCCACCCCACAATAAGGCAGGCATCCCGCGGACGCGGCGGGACGCCTGGGGAAAGTCGTTAGGCCGATGTGGCGGTCGCCTCCTCGGCGAGGTGCACAACACGGCTCCAGCCGAACGGTATTCCGTGAAGGCGGTAATTTGCGGCCCGGGGGACACAGACCACATCGGCAATCTTGAGTTAAGCACACCGCCCGGCCGTGAAGGTAATCGCGGGTTCGCCGCAGGCTCTGTTTTGCGTAGGGATTTTCCGGCGTCCCCGTGCCCCGGGCCGTGCAGGGCGGCCCGACCTCGCCGGGAGCGCGGCCGACGGCCCTGCTCGCCGGGGGTGCCCGGCGGTCAGTGGCGGGTCCAGTGGGGCTGGGCGACGTCGAAGACGCGCTGCTCCCGGCCGCGCAGGGCCACCTCGGCGAACTGCCACAGGATCGCCCCCGTCGGCGCGTGGATCACGATGGACGGCCCCAGCGGCATCTGCAGCAACTCCCCCTGCCAGCGCGGCACCCCCGGCGCCAGGAACCGGTCGAGCGGCACCCCGTGCACCGAGGCCACCTCGCGCGGATCGGGCACCGGCTCCTGACGGCCGCCGAACGCGACCACCGGCGTGATCACGAAACCCGAGTCGGTGACGAAGTCGTCGAGCAGCCCGGCCACCTCGACCCCCGTGACGCCGGTCTCCTCGGCCAGCTCCCGCAGCGCCGCCGCCACCGGCTGCTCCCCGTCGTCGGCCCGGCCGCCGGGCAGCGCCCACTGCCCGGGGTTGCGACCGCGGGCGGCCCGCCTGATCACGACCACGTACGGGCTGCGCTCGGCATCCTCCAGCACACACACGGTGACCCCGGCCCGGCGCAGCCCACCGGCGGGCGGCACCTGACGGCGATCGAAGGCGGCCAGGCGGGCGGTGACCTGCTCGCGCAGCGCGCCGATCGGCGAGGACATCCCCCAAGGATCCCACGGTGGCACGCACCGCTCAGCCCGAGGCCAGGAGGATGCTGAGGAGCGTGCCGACCAGCATGCCCGCGCCCGCGGCGATGGCCGCCCACCGGCCCAGGGGCTCGCCGCGGGTGTGCCCCACGATGCCCAGCACCACGCCCGCCAGCCCGAACAACACCGGGAGGAACAGCACCGCCACCACCGCGCACACGATCCCGGCGATCGACAGGATCTGCCGGCTCACCCGGGGCTCCAGCACGGGGCGGGCCGGGGTCGGCGACCAGTCGGCCGCGCCGCCGTGCGGGTCGCCGCTGTGGGGGTCGCCGTCGTGGGGGTCGCCGCCGTCGCCTGCGGGCGGGTCGGGTGACGAGGTCACGGGTGGGCTCCTCTCAGCGGAGAACCACATCACACACCGAAGGAGAGGGCCTGTCGAGGCGTGCGTTCCCGACATCTGCCCATTTCAAGCGGCTTCCGCGGGGCCAGAGAGCTGTGGCGGAAGGGGACGGGCGTGCACGACGTCGAGGCGGGAGACGGCCCGGGTGAGGGCGACGTACAGGCGGTTGAGCCCGCGCCGCTCGGCCTCGGCGATGGCGGCCGGTTCCGCCACGACCACGTGGTCGTACTCCAGTCCCTTGCACATCGAGGCGGGCGTCACGCTGAGCCGCCCCGCGACGTCCAGGCCCTCGTTCCACAGCGCGGACGTGAGCGCCTCCACCCCGGCGTCGGCGGCGATCACCCCGATCGAGCCCTCGAACGACAACGCCTCCCGCACCGCCGCGACCACCCCCTCCTCCAGCGCGCCCACCCGCGTCACCCGCAGCCGCCCGTCCGACCGGTACGAGCGCGTCTCAGGCACCCGCGCATCCAGCGCCGCCAGCAGCGTGTTGGCCAGCTCCACCACGGCGGCCGGCACGCGGAAGCCGGTCGTGAGCGCGACGATCTCGCCGTCCGGCTTGCCCAGCAGCCCCAGGCGCTCCGGCCAGGACGTGGCGGCCCACGGCGTGGTGCCCTGCGCCAGGTCGCCCAGCACGGTCAGCGAGCCGTGCTCGACGCGCCTGGCCACGGCCCGGCACTCCATGGGCGACAGGTCCTGGGCCTCGTCCACGATGACGTGGCCGTAGCCGCGCGGACGCTCGATCAGCCCGGCGATCTCGTCGAGCAGGACCAGGTCGGCCGCCGACCACCGGGCGCTCTTGACGCCGCGCGGCGGGCGGGCCCAGGTCAGGGCCGCGCGCTCGGCGCCCGTCAGCAGGCCGCGGGCCGGGTCGGGTACGTCGTCACCGGACGGCCCGCGCAGCACCTCGTGCAGCACCTCCGCCGGTTTGACGGCCGGCCAGACGCCGTCCAGCCAGGCGGTGACGCCGCGGCCGATCATGCGCAGCCAGGCCGCGCTCGCCGTCGCGCCGCGGGCCTCGGCCTGGCGGCGGATCGCCTCCACCACGCGGGCCCTGACGCGTTCGCGGCCCACGCCGTACGGGAGGGACTCGCGCCGGGTGTCGTCCACGATGCGGCGCAGCTCGTTCTCGTACACCCGCCACCGGTAGGCGCCGTCCGGCACCGCGACCGGCTCGACCGGCTTGCGGACGCGGCCGTACAGGGCTCTGCGCAGCACCTCGGCCATGCGCTCGTCGTGCTTGACCACGGCCGCCGCCTCGCCGTCCGCGGCGGTGACCGGGACGGTGGACAGCAGCCGCTCCAGCGTCGTCTGCTCGACGTTCATCTCGCCGAGTGCGGGCAGCACGGCGGAGATGTAGCCGAGGAAGGCCGGGTTGGGGCCCAGCACCAGCACGCCCGAGCGTTCGAGGCGGTGGCGGTGGGCGTAGAGGAGGTAGGCGGCCCGGTGCAGGCCGACGGCGGTCTTGCCGGTGCCCGGCGCGCCCTGGACGCAGATGGAGGTGTCCAGCTCGGCGCGTACGAGGTCGTCCTGCTCGGGCTGGATGGTGGCGACGATGTCGCGCATGGGGCCGACGCGGGGGCGTTCGATCTCGGCGGCCAGGATCTTGCTGTCGCCCTCCTCGCCCAGCCCGAGGCGTTCGTCCTCGAAGCCGGTCAGCGTCACGCCCGACCAGCCGAACCGGCGGCGTACGGCGACGCCCTGGGGGTCGCGCGCGCCCGCCCGGTAGAAGGCCCGCGAGACCGGCGCGCGCCAGTCGATGACCACGGGCGGGCCGCCGTGCTCTCCGGTGATGTGCCGCCGGCCGATGTGGTACGCGCGCCCGGCGTGCTCGGCCGAGCCCGCTCCGAAGTCGAGGCGGCCGAAGAACGGCGGGCCCTCCGGCTCCTCGCTCAGCTCCTTGGCCAGGCTCTTGAGGTGCCGTCCCAGCCGTTCGGCGCTGTAGCGGTCGCCGGCCACGGTCTCCCCGACGATGACGTTGTTCCGCGCGCCCTCCAGCATCCTGCGCAGGCCCGCCCTGCAGCGTTCGACGTACCGTCTCTCGTCGTCGAGCGTGTCCATGAACACCTCCAAAGCGTTAACTCGGTTAAGAGATTAACCAGGTTAACACTTTGCTAGGCTGTACTCATGACGGGACTGCGGGAGCTGCAGCGGCAGCGCGTGCACGAGGCCCTCTCGACGGCGGCCATCAGGCTCTTCCTGGAGCGCGGCTTCGACGAGGTGCCCGTGACGGAGATCGCGGCGGCGGCCGGGGTGTCGAAGCCGACGCTGTTCAAGTACTTCCCGACCAAGGAGGACCTCGTCCTGCACCGCTTCGCCGACCACCTGGGCGAGCCGGCCCGGGTGGTGCGCGAGCGGGAGCGGGGGGAGCGGCCGGTGGAGGCGTTGCGCAGGCACTTCCTCGACGGGCTGGCCAGGCGCGACCCGGTCACGGGGCTCAACGACCACCCCGAGGTGGTGGCCTACTACCGGCTGGTGTTCTTCAGCTCGCCGGGTCTGCTGGCCCGGGTGCACCAGTACATGGCCCGCGACGAGGAACTGCTCGCCGAGGCGCTCGCGGAGACGACGGACGACCTGACGGCCGGGCTGCTCGCGGGGCAGGTGCTGGCCACCCAGCGGGTGCTCTCCCGGCGCAACTGGCAGATGCTCGCGGACGGGCGGCCGATCGAGGAGGCGGCGGCCGAGGCGGTGCGCGAGGCGGAACAGGGCTTCGGCATGCTTCCCGCCTGAGCCTGCCTGAGCCTGCCTGAGCCTGCCGGGGCCAGGCGGGGCCATGTGGGGTTGCGCGAGGGCTGGGTGGAGTTGCGCGGGGCTGGTTCGTCAGGGGAGCCAGGTTTCGTGCAGGTGCCACCAGCGCCATGCGGGAGCGTTCCCGAGCGTGGCCGTCGCGCGGCGGGCCTTGGTGCCGTCGCCGGTGTGGTGCCGTTCCTCGTAGGTCACGATCAGCAGGTCGCCGGACTCGGCCACCACGCGCGCGTTCTCGATGGTGATCGTCAGGCCAGGTGCGCCGCCGTGGGCGGCCTCGACCAGCGCCAGCACCTCCTGCCGCCCCAGGACCGTCCCGTCGGGGCCGATCAGGGTGAACCCGGGCGCGTGGGCGTCGGCGAAGGCCGCGAACTCGGAGCGGGTGGCGGCGCCGGTCAGCCAGCGTTCGATCACCCGATGGTGACGGGCCACCTCCCGAGCTGCCTCCCGAGCTGCCTCCCGCGCTGTCTCCCCGGCCACCTCCCGAGCTGCCTCCCCGGCTGTCTCCCGGACGGTCTCCTCGCTCATGCCCGGCCTCCCTTCCGCGCGGCCTCGCCGCCCGTGCCCGGTCCGCCGCTCCGCCCGGGCTCGTCCCCCTTTCCGGCCCCCGTTCCCCGGGCCGAGAGCCAGTCGCGCAGCGGTGTGAGGGGTACGCCCAGGCGGGCGGCGGTGTCGTCCGGCGTGGCGAAGAAGTCCTTCGCGGCGCCGATCCACCGGTACGTGGCGGCCACCCCCGCCGCCGCCTCCCGCCCGGCCACCGAGGCGAGCGCGGCCTCGAACGCGGCCACGTCCAGCTCCTCGTAGCGGACGCCGGACCCGGACAGCGCCGCCAGTTCCTGGCCCGTCACCGCGTCGGGCCCGCCCACGTCGAGGGTGGCGCCCTCCAGCCCGTCCCGGGTGAGCGCCGCCACCGTGATCGCGCCCAGGTCGGCGTGCGTCAGCCAGGGCACGGCCACGTGCGCGGGGAGCGGGTAACGCAGCACCCCCGCCGTCCCCGTCGCCCAGGGAGCCAGGAGGTTGCCGGCGTACAGGGGCGGGCGCAGCACCACCGTGGGCACGCCGCTGCTCAGCAGGGCCTGCGCCGCATGCCGACGGGTCTCGAACGCTGCCACCCCGCTCGGCCGCCCCGGCAGCCGGTTGCCCGTGTTGAACACCAGCCGCCGCGTTCCCGCCGCCAGCGCCGCGTCGATCACGTGCCGCACGTACGCCGACACCGTCGCCGCCTCGTACACCATGGGCAGCACCACCGCCGCGTGCGTCACCCCGTCGAACGCCTCCTTCACCCGCCCGGCGTCCCCCAGGTCACCGGGGAACGGCCGGACCCCCTCGGGAAGGGACGACGGCGTACGGGAGAAGCCGCGGACCTCGTGGCCCCGCGCGGCGAGGTGGCGGGCGGCGGCACCGCCCTGGGCGCCCGAGGCGCCGATCACCAGGAATCTCATGAACGGCAGTCTGCCGAGGCCGGGAAGTACCCTCTATAAAGAGATATCTCCGGATATTTAAGGATCGTCCGTGAGCGTTGATCTCCTGAGCGAGATGCTGGCCCCCTTGCGGCTGCGCGGCGTGTTCCACAGCCGCTGGACGGCGCGGGCGCCGTGGGGCGTGGCGGGCGAGCGGGAGAGCTGCGCGCTGCTGCACTACGTACGCGACGGCCGCTGCGTGGTCGAACTGCCGGACGCCGAGCCCGTACGGCTCGGGCCGGGGGAGCTGGCCGTGTTCCCGCAGGGGGCGGCGCACCGGCTGGCCGACGCGCCCGGACGGGCCACGGTGCCGCTCGAAAGCGTGCTGCCGGGGCGGGAGCCGGGCTCCGCGCGTACGGTGTCGATCGACGGGCCGGGGGAGCCGACCGTCATGCTCTGCGGCGGGCTGCACTACGACGCCGACGCCGCCGCGCCGCTGTACCGGGCGCTGCCGCAGGTCCTGGTGCTGGACCGGGCGGCCGTGGCCGGCGAACCCCTGCTCGGCGACCTCCTGTCCCGCCTGGCCGCCGCCGG
>NZ_BAAAZP010000208.1:0-5368 GCF_039536965.1 Nonomuraea antimicrobica
CGCCCTCGCCGGGATGAGCGCCGTGGGCGCAGTCCCGGACGGACCGTGGTGGCTGCTCGGACCTGCCTGCGGGCCCGCGCTGGCCGCGGCGGCGTTGCGGATGGCCAGGCGCTCGCCGGTCGACCACTCCATGCCCGTGATCAACACGCCGGGCGGCGCGATCCCCACCGGGCCGCTGTTCTGGGCGTTGACCGGCGTGGACCTCGCCCTGCTCGGCTGCGCGCCCGCCCTGGTGGCGTTCGCCGCGCAGCCGGTGGACCTGACCCCTTACCTGGTGGCCCAGGTCGTGACGGGGCTGGGAGTGCTCGGCGGCTACATCATGTCCGGCCGGGGTCTGCGGGGCGCGGAGCGATCGGACCGGGTCTGACCTCCGGTCCGTCCACACCGGTGGGGCCCGCCCTCAGGAGAGCGCGGTCAGCAGGATCTCCGCGTTCTTGCGGACGTGCTCGACCGGGTCGCCGTCACGCAGCCGCCTGACGAGGTCGACGAGGCCCGGGTGGGGGAGGTAGCCCGTGGCGATGATCACGGACTGGCGGACCCCGGCGTCTGGATCGCGCGCGACGTCCTGGAACGCCGCGGCCACCTGGTCGCCCTGCTGCTCCGTGGCGGCCGGCGCGGCGGCGTAGACGAGGGTCAGCTTCTCGTCCCTGGTGGTCGCCGCGCCGAGCGCGGCCAGGGCCTCGGAAGCCGACCAGAGCGCGCAGTCCGTACGGAGGTGCCGGGCCACCTCCGCGCTGCCCGGCCCGCGCCGGCTTTGATCACCAGACGCACGGTGAAATCAGTCATCACGGCCTTTCGTCACCGGGTGTCATCCGTTTCGCGGGCCGTTGGTGAGGGCGGCCCGCGGGCGAAGATCTCATCCTGACATCACGGCGAAACCGTTTCGTCCGGGTTCGCCAGGGAAATCGTGATCTGCCCGCGCGGGAAGCTCACCTGGGATTCCGGGCCTAATCATGGGTGCGGCTTGTGGAACAGCCGTCCTTCCCGGTAACGCCGGATTTCTACCATGATGTCGGAGGAGCTGTGGACCTACTTCGGCGTGACTGGACCATCCGGACCCGTATGACGGTGCTCTCGACTCTGGTGGTGACGCTGATCTGCGCGGTCCTCATCGTGCTCGGCCTGGCCTTCCTGCACGCCAGCGACATGAAACACCGGGTCAACAACGCCTACCACGGCACCTGGCGGGTGGCGTTCCGCTATGACCACCAGCCGATCCCCGCCGTGATCGACGACGTCGAGGGGCTGTGGTCCGTCCAGGTGGTCGACCCGTCGGGGCAGGTGATAGCGGCCAGCCGGCCGTTGCTCGGCAACCCGCGGCTGGCCCTGTTCACGCCCCCGCGGCGCGCGGGCGGTGTGGACATGGTCCGCTGCGGGATACCGGCGTTCCCCGGACGCTGCATGATCGTCACCGCCGTCTGGATGCCCAGAACCACGGTCGCGCACGACCTCCTCGTCTACGGCGCGGTCCCCGCCACCCCCTGGTACGTGAGCGTCCCCACCCTGACCGTGCTCCTGGGCGTCGGCATCGCCGTCGTCGGGGTCGTGGCGTTCGGCACGTCACGCGTGGTCGGGCGGACGCTGCGGCCGGTCCGGGACATCCGTACGGCGCTGGACCGCATCGCCTCGACCGACCTCGGCAGCCGGGTGCCCGTGCCCGCCCACCACGACGAGATCTGGCAACTCGCCACCACCGTCAACCAGACGCTGCGCCTGCTGGAAACCGCGATGCAGCACGAACGGCAGTTCACCTCCGACGCCTCCCACGACCTGCGCAGCCCCATCGCGGCCATGCGGCTGCAGGTGGAGGAGGCGCTGACGAGCCCCGAGCCGGCCGACTGGCGCCAACTGGCCGACGGCCAGCTCGCCGGCCTCGAACGCCTCCAGGCGATCGTCACCGACCTGCTCGCCATCAGCAGGCTGGACGGCGTCGTCAGGTCCACCGACGTGGTGGACCTGAGCCACATGGTGACCACCGAGCTGAAGCATCGGGCCATGTGCGCGGGCCCTGTCCTCGTCTCCGAGATCGAACCCTGTGTCCTGGTCATCGGTGACGTCCTGGAATGGCAGCGCCTGCTGGCCAACCTCCTCGACAACGCCGGGCGCCATGCCGACTCCACCGTCACCGTCCGGCTCACCCGAGACCGCCACGACGCCGTGCTCGAGGTCGCCGACGACGGCCCCGGCGTGCCACCGGAGAAGAGGGAGGAGATCTTCCGGCGGTTCGTGCGCCTGGCGGACTCCCGCGCCAAGGACGCTGGCGGCACCGGGCTCGGCCTGGCCATCGCCCGCCAGATCGCCGAACGCCACCACGGCAGCCTCACTCTCGCCGACTCCGACGAGGGAGCCTGCTTCGTCACCACCATCCCGCTCTGCCCGTCCGCCGCCGAACACCAGCACGACGCCCCCACCGGCCACTCCACCGGCCACTCCGGCGGCCCTTTCGGCGGCCCTTCCGGTGGCCCGCTCCGCCCTGAGCGCTGAGACCTGAGCCGGTTGCCGCCGTGGGCGGACCCTGCTGTGATTGCGGCAAGCTCAAGTCAATATCTTGCGCGACGATCTCGTTATATTGCACCATGTTGTCGACATCGAGGGCGTGCTGCTGCCACGGATGGCTCGGCTCTTTCGCGCCAGGAAGAGGTCGGATGCATGCCCCGGGCCGATCTGCGGAGAGTCGCGACCATCAGCGTCCTGACGTCACCCTTCGCCCAGCCGGGCGCCGGCGACGCCGGAGGGCTGAACGTCTACATGGTCGAGGTCGGCCGCCGGCTGGCGGCGGCCGGGGTCGAGGTGGAGATCTTCACCAGGGCCGTGTCGGCGGACCTGCCCGCGGTGGCCGAGCTGGCGCCCGGCGTGCTCGTCCGGCAGGTGGCCGCCGGGCCCCTGAGAGAGCTGGACAAGAACGACCTGCCGGGCACGCTCGACGCGTTCACCGAGGGGATGCTGGCGCGGGACGGCGGGTTCGACGTCGTGCACGCGCACCACTGGCTGGCGGGCAGGGTCGGGGCGCTCGTGGGCCGGCGCTGGGGCGTGCCGCTGGTGCAGTCCATGCACTCGCTGGCCAGGACCAAGAACGCGACGCTGGCCCGGGGCGACGCGCGCGAGCCGGAGAGCAGGCTCGTGGGGGAGGACGAGGTCGTGGCCGCCGCCGACCGGCTGGTGGCCAACACCGCCCAGGAGGCGGAGCAGCTCGTCTCGCTGTACGGAGCCGACCCGGCCAAGGTCCGCACCATCCACCCGGGCGTCGACCTGTCCGTGTTCCGGCCGGGCCCGCGGCACGTGGCGCGGCACCGGCTGGGACTGCCGCAGGACGCCGTGGTGCTGCTGTTCGCCGGTCGGGTGCAGCCGCTCAAGGCCCCCGACGTGCTGCTGATGGCCGCCGCCAAGCTGGCCGAGGACAGGGAGCTGGCGGGACGGCTGGTGGTGGCCGTGGTCGGCGGCCCCAGCGGCTCGGGGCGGGCCGACCCGCGCCGCGTGGCCGACCTGGCCGCCGCTCTCGGGATCGCCCACCTGGTACGGCTGGAGCCGCCCTGCGCCCAGCCCGTGCTCGCCGACTGGTACCGGGCGGCGAACGTGCTCGTCGTGCCCTCGCGGGCCGAGACGTTCGGGCTGGTGGCGGTGGAGGCGCAGGCGTGCGGCACCCCCGTGGTCGCCGCGGCCGTCGGCGGACTCCGTACGGCGGTGCGGGACGGCGTCTCCGGAGTGCTGGTGGACGGCCACGACCCGGCCGCGTACGCCCGGGTGCTCGGCGACCTCGTCCGGCGTCCGAGGTGGTCGCGGCGGCTGGGCAGGGGCGCGATCGAGCACGCGTCCCGCTTCGGCTGGGAGCGGACCGTCGAGCGGCTGCTGCGCGTCTACGCCGGGGCCGCCGACGAGGTCGCCAAGCGGGTACGCGTCTGAACGCCCCAGCCCCCCGGACGACGTTCCCGAGCGTGGTCACGCCCGAGCCCTCGGACGACGTCCCCGAGCGTGGTCACGCCCGAGCCCCCGGACGACGTTCCCATACGGGTGGACGCCTGGGCAGGGGGCCGCGCGGTCAGCCGGGCGGGTCGAGGAGGCGGGCCCGGACGGCGGCCAGGTCGGCGTCGCCGAGACCGCCTGTGCGCAGGCGGCCCTCGGCGTCGAGCCCGGTGAGCAGCGACATGACCGTCTCCCGCTCCGTGGTGCCGTGCCGTGCCAGGACCGCACGCACCCGGACCGAGTCGTCCGCCTCGCCCAGCTTCGCGTACAGCGGGCGCAGGCGTCCGGCGGTCAGCTCGTGGTCCGCGAGGATGTCGGCCGGTGCGACCCCGGCCAGGGCGAGCAGCAGCATGGTCACGATGCCGGTTCGGTCGCGGCCCGCGACGCAGTGGATCAGCACCCCGCCAGGACGGGCCCGCGCGACGGCGGCCACGGCGGCGGCGCACCGCTCGGGCTTGCGGTCGAGCAGGGGCCGGTAGGACAGCGGCGTGCCGTAGCGGGGGTCGCCGCCCCACGCGTCCCAGAAGCCGGTGTCGGCGCGGTCCTCGATCGGTACGCGCACCACGTCGACGCCCTCGGGAACGTGCTCGGCCTCCGGCCTCCGCTCGGCGTCGTTGCGCAGGTCGACGATGGTGCCGATGCCGTACGCCGCGAGCGACTTCCACCCGGCGGGGGTCAGCCGGTGCGGGGTGTCGGAGCGGACGACGGCGCCCCACCGGGTCCGCCGCGCGCCCGCGGCGGGCAGCCCGCCGAGGTCGCGGGCGTTGTGGGAGCCCTCCCAGTCGAGATGGCGGTCCGGCGGGGTCACCGGCCGGCCGCCTGGACGATCAGATCCTCCATGTGCACCAGCATGCCCTCCGCCTCGGGCCCCCAGCAGGTGTCGTCGCCGTACTGCAGGTCGAGCAGGGCGCTGCTGGGGCCGTGGGTCACGGTCAGCATGTAACGCGCCCCGAGCAGCCGGGGTCTGGAGAAGACGACCTCGCCCGCACCGGCGGGCAGCGGGAGGTCGGCCTCGAAGAAGCTGAAGCGGGGGTAGGCCACGCCGGTGCCGTAGAGCCCGGCGAGGATCTCCTGGCACATGGCCTCGGTCCCGGCGGGGTCGGCGTTCGCGAACCGGTGCCCCTGCAACTGCTGCGCGGCGCAGGCGGTGAGCGCGGCGGCGAAGGAGTCGCGGGCCGGGGCGGGGACGAACACCGGCATGGTCATGGTCGCCTTGCGCACCGAGCGGGCGGCCCCGGGGGTGAACCGGTTGGCCGAAATGGCGAAGATCCCCGCGCCGGGGGCGCGTTCCGCCATCGCGACGGCGCTGCCGAAGGCGAGGAGGTAGACGGCCGAGACCGGCACGCCCGCCGCACCCGCGACGATCGCGGCCGCCTTCGCGACGCGCCGCGACGCCAGCCACGCCGAG
>NZ_BAAAZP010000209.1:0-6197 GCF_039536965.1 Nonomuraea antimicrobica
GCCGCGCCGCGGGTCGCCGGGCGCGGCCGGTCGAGCGGCAGGTCCAGCACGGGCGGGTCGGCGAGCCGGTCCCGCCAGTACGCGAGCTGCCCGGCCGCCTCCTCGGCCAGCCGTTCGCGCTGCCAGGCCGCGTAGTCGCCGTACTGGAGGGCCGGTGGGGCCGGTGCCTGGCCGTACGGGTCGGGGTAGAGCGCGGCCAGCTCGGCGGAGAACAGCTCCGTGGACCAGCCGTCCACCGCGATGTGGTGGAACACCACGCACAGCACGTGCTCGCGCTCGTCCAGGCGGAGCAGGCTCGCCCGCCACGGCGGCCCCGCGGCGAGGTCGAAGGGGCGCCGGATCCGTTCGGCGGCCAGCTCCCTGGCCCGCGCCTCACGTGACCCCGCGGGCAGCCCGGACAGGTCCAGCCGCTCCAGCGGCACCCCGTCGCCGGGCTCGCGGACGATCTGGACCGGCTCGCCGTCGCGGCTCGCGTACGTGGTGCGCAGGATCTCGTGCCGGGCCGCGATCGCGCCGACGGCCGCCGCCAGCCGGTCGGCGTCGAGGTCGCCGCGCAGCCGGTGGGCGAGGAACACGTTGTAGGCCCCGGCGTCGGCCTCCAGCCGGTCGAGGAGCCACATGCGCTCCTGGGCGGGCGACAGCGGCCGCTCGCCGCCGCCGAGCCGTACGGGGATCGGGTCCGCTTCGATCGCGCCCATGTCTATCGCGCTCCCCCGGTCATGCCCGCCTCGATCCTGGCCACCAGGTCGCCGAACGTCGCGCTGTCGAAGAAGGCGCGCAGCGGCAGGTCCACGCCGAGCCGTTCGTGCACGCGGGAGGCGATCTGCATGAGCGTCAGCGAGTGCGCTCCGAGGTCGAACAGGTCGTCCTGCGGGGCGATGGCGTCCACCCGCAGCACCTCCTGGCAGATCGCCCGTACCACCTCTGCGGGGCCGGTCCGCTGAGGGCCGGGCTCTTGGGGGACGGGCTGCTCAAGGTCTCCCGTGTCCGCTGGCGGCTCGGGGAGTGCGGCGCGGTCGAGCTTGCCGTTCGGGGTCAGCGGCAGCTCCGGGAGCGGGACGAAGCGCTCGGGCACCATGTACGGCGGCAGCCGCAGCGCCAGGTGCCGCCGCAGCTCCCGCTCGTCCACCGGCCCGCGCCGGACGAGGTAGGCGATCAGCCGTCCGTCGAACGAAGCCGCCGCGGCCTGCTCGACCTGGGGATGCCCGGCCAGCGCGGACTCGATCTCGGCCGGCTCGACCCGGTGCCCCCGGATCTTCAACTGCCCGTCAGAACGGCCAAGGAACTCCAGCACGCCGTCCGCCCGCCATCGGACCCGGTCGCCCGTGCGGTACATCGGGCCGTCGGCGTGCGGGCCGGCGTGCGGGCCGGCGAACGGGTAGGGCACGAAGCGTTCGCGGGTGAGGTCGTCCCTGCCGAGGTAACCGCGCGCCACCCCGGCGCCCGCGATGACCAGCTCCCCCGGCACGCCGATCGGCGCCAGGCCGCCGTACTCATCCAGGACGTGGACGGCGGTGTTGGCGATGGGGCTCCCGATGGCCACGGTATCGGGGTCCTGCGGGACCTCCCAGGCGGTCGACCAGATGGTCGTCTCCGTCGGGCCGTACATGTTGACCAGCCGCCCGACCCGCGGCCTGAGCTGCCGGGCGAGCGGCGCGGGCAAGGACTCGCCGCCGGTCAGCGCGACGACACCGGGGGCGTCGAACCCGGCGGCGAGCAGCATCCGCCACCCCGACGGGGTCGCCTGCACGTGCGTGACGCCCTCCGCCTTGATCAGCTCGACGGCCGCGGCCGGGTCGGACTGGTCGGCGAGGACCACCCGGCCGCCGGTGACGAGCGGGAGGAGCAGTTCGAGCGCCGCGATGTCGAAGGCGGGCGAGGTCAGGGCGAGCCAGGTGTCGCCGGGGCCGCCGCCGAGGAGGTCGCGCATGCCGAGCAGCAGGTTCGCCAGCGCCCGCTGCGGCACGGCCACCCCCTTCGGGCGGCCCGTGGAGCCGGAGGTGTAGATCACGTAGGCGAGGTCGTCCGGGGCGGGGCCACCAGGGACCGAGCCGCCCCGGGCGGACCCGTCCGGGGCCGGGTCGTCAGGGGTAGGTCCGTCCGGGGCCGGGTCGTCCGGGGCGGGGCCGGTGGCGTCGGCGCGGATTTCGTGGAACGGCACGGGCGCGGGCACAGGCACGGGCGCGGGCACAGGCACGGGCACGGGCACGGGCACGGAGCCGTCGGTGAGGACGGTGCGCACGCCCGCGTCGGCCATGATCGACGCCAGGCGTTCCTCCGGGTGCCCGGGATCGAGCGGCAGGTACGCCGCGCCCGACCTGAGCACCGCGAGCAGGCTCGCCACCAGCGGCCACGACCTGCCCAGCAGCAGCGCCACCGGCGCGTCCCCCGCCTGGGGCAGCCGCCGGGCGAGGCGGTCCGCCAGCGCGTCCAGCTCGCCGTACGTGATGCGCCGCTCGCCCGCGACGACCGCGACGGCCTGCGGCGCGGACCTTGCCCGCGCGGCGAACAGCGCCGGGACGACCAGCTCCGCCTCCTCGTACGGCACGCGGGTGTCGTTCCAGGCGGTGGAGAGCAGTTCACGCTCCGGCTCCGGGAGGATCGCGAGGTCGCCGAGCGGCGTGTCGGGGCGCTCCGTCACCTCGGCGAGCAGGGTGCGCAGGTGACCGGCGAAGCGCGCCACGTCGTCCGCGCCCAGCTCCGCCGCGTCGTACCGGAGGCTGACGGCCAGGTCGTCCGTGCCCTCCACGACCTGGAGGTCCAGCGTGCCGCGGACCGCGCCGGGGAACATCGTCCAGCGCACGGCGGCGTCGAGTCCGGGGAACACCGGCTCGGCCGCGCGCCTGCGGTAGCTCACGGTCACGGGAGTCAGCGCGGTACGCGGGCGCGCCCCGCCCACGGCCCGGCCGAGCGGCACGTGCCGGAAGCGGTAGGCGGCCCGCAGCTCCGCCCGTACGGCCGCCGCGAACTCGCGGAACGTGGCACCCGGCGCGGGGTCGGCGCACACCGGCAGCTCGTTCACGAACAGGCCCACGTGGTCGCGGGTCGCGGCGTCCCTGGTGCCCAGGCCGACCGAGATCGGGACCGCGCGGTTGCCGTACCGGTGCAGGAGGGCGCGCAGCAGCGCGACGACCGCCTCGAACCGGGTGACGCCCACCGCCTCGGCGGCCTTGCCGAGCCGTTCCCAGGCCGCGTCCTCCAGGGTGAGGGTCTCCCCCGCTCCCTCCGTCGCGGCGGCGCGGCGCAGGCCGGGGAGCACGAGGTCGGACGTCTCCCGCCAGCGCGGCGCCCAGAAGGCCGCGGCCCCGGCGAGGTCCGCGGCCACCCGGTCATCCTCGGCGCGGGCGTGCTCGCCGTACGAGACGGGCAGGTCCGGCAGGGTGTGGGGACGTCCGGCGCGGGCGGCGGTGTAGAGGGCGGCGAGGTCGCGGAGCAGCACGTCCTTCGAGCCGCCGTCGAAGACCAGGTGGTGGGCGACGAAGAGCAGCAGGTGCCGGTCGGCGGCCAGGCTCACCAGGGTGAACCTGCACAGCGGCCCGGCACCGAGGTCGAAGGGGCGGCCGACCTCCGCCCGGACCAACTCCTCCATGCCCGCCGCAGTGTCCACCGCAGTGTCCTCCGCCGCCGCGTGCGTGTCCGTTCCCGCCGCGTCCGTTCCCGCCGTGTCCGTTCCCGCTGGGAGCCGTTCGTGGTGGAAGGGGGGCGGGGTGGCGGCGGGGAGCGCGTGCAGGGCGCCGGCCCGTTCCTCGAAGCGGGACCGGAGCGGCTCGTGCCGGTCCGCCAGCGCGGCGCACGCCACGCGTAGCGCCGCCACGTCCAGCTCACCGTCGAGGGCCACGGCGAGCGGCATGTGGTAGGCGGCACCGGCGCGGCCGGTCTGCTCCGCCAGCCAGATGCCGTGCTGGGCGTGGGACGCCTGCATCAGTTCTCCTCCCTGAGCGCGCGTTTGAGCACCTTGCCCAGGGCGTTCCTGGGCAGCGAATCCCGTACGTCGATCTGTCCCGGCAGTTCGTGCGGGGCGAGCTTGGGGGCGAGGAAGGCGCGTACCTCGCGTCCGGTGATCCCGGGCGGCGCGACGATCGCCGCCGCGACGCGTTCCCCCAGCACCGCGTCAGGGACGCCGAAGACGGCGGCCTCGTCGATCAGCGGGTGTTCGTGCAGCGCGGCCTCGATCTTCAACGTGGAGATCTTGAACGCTCCCGACTTGATGACGTCCTGGTCGCGGTCCACGAGGTGCAGGTAGCCGTCGCCGTCCAGGTAGCCGACGTCGCCCATGCGGACCCACCGGCCGCGGAAGGCGGCGTCGTCCGGGTCGCCGTAGTAGAACCGCGGGGCCGTCGGCGAGCGCAGCCACACCTCGCCCGCCTCGCCCGCGGGCAGCGCGGCCCCGTCCTTTCCCGCGATGCGGAGATCGCCCGGCGAGGCGGGCCGCCCCACCGACGTCGGCCGGGCCGGGTCGAACACCATCGTGGTCTGCGCCGGCGCGGCCTCGGTGGAGGTGTAGTAGTTGACCAGCACCGCGCCGGGGAACAGCGCGCCGAGCCTGACCGCCACGTCGGGCGGCAGCGCGGACGCCGTACAGCCGAACAGCTTCACGCTCGACAGGTCGTGCCGCTCGTGCACCCGCGCCCGCAGCAGCTCGATCGCCATCGACGGCACCGCGAACACCGTGCCGGGCGCCCTCGACTCGATCAGCCGGGCGAACCGGCCGGGGGTGAAGCGCGGCAGCGTCAGCGCGCCGGGCCGGGCGTCGAGCGCGTTGAGCAGCATCGTCTGTCCCGCGTTGGTGCCGATCGGGAACGCGTGCAGGAACAGCCGGGAGTGGGCGAGGGGACGGCGGCGCGGATGGTCCGTGGTGCCGTGGGTGAGGTTGGCGTGGGTCGCGGCCACGCCCTTGGGGCGTCCGGTGGTGCCGGAGGTGTAGAGGATCTGGGCCAGGGCGGTGGGCGGGATCTCCGGCGCGGCGGATAACGCGGCGGACGACTCGCGCCCGTCGTCTAGTTCGTTCGTCGTCGCGGTCCAGCCCGCGTCCCAGCCGGGAGAGACACCGCTCTCGTGCAGGAGGCCGGAGGCGGAGCAGTCGGCGAGCATGGCGGCCCGCTCGGCGGGCGTCGCGCGCTCCGGCAGCGGTACGGCGACGCCCCCGGCCTTGTGGATCGCGCAGTAGGCGACGGCGAACTCGATCCAGCCGCGCCCGCCGTACAGCAGGCCGACGCGGTCGCCCGCGCGCACTCCCCGGTCGAGCAGCGCTCGCGCGACGGAGCCGGAGCGGCGCTCCCACTCCTGGAAGGTCATCGAGCCGACGGTGTCCACCACGATGGCGGCGTCGTCGGGATCCTGCGCCGCCCTCGTCGCGAGGAGCTGGGGGACCGTCCTCACCGGGGCTCCTGGGCGCGTGCAGAACACGCCCACGGAAGATCCATCCGTCTCACAACAAGAGGATGACAGATGACAACTTGCCACAGCAATAACAGGACGAACTGTGTTCAGATGTCATCATGGAGCGCGCAAAAGACCTACAGCATGCGCCGTGGACACCTCCCATGCCGGTGCTGCGCAGCGGGCGGCTGACCTGGTCGCAGCAGGAGTGGGTCCAGTGGGTCCCGTCCGACTCGGCCACCTCGTTCGAGGACAACATCTGCGAGAGCGTGCCCGTCGACGGCGTGCCCCGGCGCCACGTGCTCGCCGCCGTGCGTGACGTCGTACGCCGGCACGAGGGCCTGCGCTCGCTCGTCCGGCGCGGCCCCGGCGAGAGCGGCAGCCAGCACGTCTGCCCCGTCGACGCCGGGCTCGACACGATCGTGGAGTTCACCGACGCGGACCCGTCCAGACCGCACGGCCGCGGCCCGTGGCGGCTGACCTGCTTCCGCGTGGGCGAGCAGTGGCCGGCCGCGTTCGTGCTGTTCGCCGCGGGCGACGAGGTACGCAGGATCGACATCGTGATCGACCACGTGGCCGTGGACCCGTGGGGCATGCGCGTGCTGCGCGAGGACCTGGAGCACGCGATCGGGGCCCGTGCCGCCGGCGCCGAGCCGTTCCCGGGTGACCGGCCGGTCGAGCAGCCGATCGACGCCGCCGAGGCCGAGGTGTCCCCCGCCGGGCTGGCCTACCAGCGGCGCGCGGCACGGCACTGGGAGCGGCGCCTGAGCCGGATGGCCGAGTCGCTCGACGGCCACGTGCCCCGCGCGCCCGCGCCG
>NZ_BAAAZP010000210.1:0-6306 GCF_039536965.1 Nonomuraea antimicrobica
CATCGCCGTCCTTCAGAACCACCGCGTTGCCCAGGCCGCCTGAGGATGAAAAGGGGTCACTGGTCCGATCCGCGCTTGCGGCGCCACTGGATGCGGAACCCTAGGAAGTCGAACCCTTGGGCCATGTGCACCACTTGGGTCTTTGCCTCGGATAGGCGTAGTCCCAAAGGTGCGAGCACGGCCGCGATCTGTTCGCGCAACGCCAGCGCGTCATCTTCGGTTCCGTGAACCAAGATGACGAAGTCATCGGCGTAGCGGACCAGCCGCCACGTCGGTAACTCCTTGCGGCGGCGGGAAGCGCGTCGGCTCTCGGTCGACATCGTCCCGCCTGCTTTCCACGGTGCCCGTAGGTGTTCATCGAGCACCCCCATGGCCACGTTGAAGATCAGAGGGGACAAGATGCCGCCTTGCGGAGTGCCGGTGTGGGTGTGCTCATGGTCACCGAGTTCGGCCAAGATCCCGGCCTTGAGGAACGCCTTCACCAGCATCAAAACGCGCTTGTCCTTCACCCTCGCCCGGATCCGGTCCATGACCGCCACGTGCGAGATGGTGTCGAACGCCGCCTCGATATCCGCATCCAGCACCCAGCGGTAGCCACGGGTCCCGAAGTGATGGATCTCGGCGATCGCGTCCTGAGCACGCCGCTTGGGCCGGAACCCGTAGGAGACCGGCTCGAAGTCGGCCTCGAATATCGGCTCCAGCACCAGCTTCAGCGCGGCCTGAACAACCCGGTCCGTCACGGCGGGGATGCCGAGACGCCGGACCTTGTCCGACCGCCAGGTTTGGGGATCTTTCGTTCCCGAACCGGCAGTGGCCGGAACGTGCCCTCCTTCAACTGGGCACGCAGGTCGTCCAGGAATCCAGGCACCCCGATACGCTCCTCGACGTCGGCGACCGTCAGGCCGTCCACGCCAGGAGTGCGGGCACCTTGATTACCCGCGACCCGGTCGAACGCCACCAGCAGCGTTGCCGGGTCATGCACAAGATTGAACAGGTCATCGAACCTGCGGCCATGGTCGGCCGCCGCCCAACAGTGAAGCTTGGCCTGCATCTCCGATACCCGCGACCACGACCCAACGACCGGGCCGGGGGCACTGGCATTCACCAGCGCATCTTTCGGCATTACAGTTCCTCGTCTTCTCGAAAATCCCGCTGCCGCCCTTCGCCATGCGACCAGCTCTCCTGGCCTCGGACTACTACGGCGGCTCCGTCCCAATCGGTCCGTTCGGCGGTCGACGCGCCTATCCCGGGCAGCGGGCTGGGTGCCCGCAACGCGGGAGCTGTGACCGGCTGGTTCCCATGTTCACTGTGGTTCGCTCGGCGAAGGAGGAGCCCGACTGTGTCCCAGCGGCATCGCCATGGGTACGCCGCAGACCTTCCCCATGGCCTCCCGTGGCCGCAAGACTAAACATCCACGGGAGTTCCCCGGCCACCAGCAGCAGTGACGGGTGCGCACCGCGCCCGGCCCATATCCGCCAGATTTGAGCCGGTCCACGTGTTGAAGGACTTAATAACGCCGGTTCCTCACGTACTCCTTTCCGCCATGCTCGCCGGACCCGCACCATCTGGCAGTGCTGGCACGTCCCGGCTTTGTCAGGGCTGCTCCCACCCTCCTCGGCGCCACCCGGATCAGGCTGCCCTCAGCTTCACCAGCCTGCTGCGACAGGCTGGCGGCGAAGGTCTTTCACCTCCACTCGAACCAACAGCGCCTCATGGCGCAAAGACGCACTCGTGAACACCCCCGTTCGGCCGTCCGCTGGAGACGGCGGCCTGCTGACCCCGACAAACGTGTGCTTCGGGAGGGTGCTGCGCCCGGTGCCGCGAGTTTCCCTTTTCCGCTAGATTCAATCAGTTCGTAGGTTTCTGGACTATCGGAGACTGTCGCCGATGTAGGCAAGATGCGGATCGGCGAAGAACGAGCGCACCAGCGCGGGCAGCTTCTGTAACCGTCGCAGCGCGCCCAGAGCCAAGGCTTTGAGTTCTTCGACACCGCGAGCGGAAGCGCGGGCGATCCGGTCGTGTTTGACGTTCTTCCACACCCACTCGTCCGGGTTGAGCTCGGGCGAGTACGGCGGCAGGAAGAACAGCGACAGCCGGCCCTCGGTCGCCTCCACGAACGCCTTGACCTTCTTGGCCCGGTGAATGCGGGAGTTGTCCACGATCAGGAACACCGGACGTCCGGCATCGGCGATCAGACGCTTGCAAAAGCCGATGAACGCATCGGCGTCCAGGCCCTGGTCGAACAACTGGAAGCGCAGTTCCCCGCGCGGGCTGACGGCGGAGATCATCATGACCGAGCGGCGGGCTCCGGTCGTGGCCACCACCGGGGTGCGCCCGATCGGGGCCCAGGTGGTGCCGGCGTGGTAGTCCGTGCGCACCGCCGCCTCATCAGCGAAGAACACCGCCACGCCGAGCCGTTTGGCCTCGGCCGCGATCGCGGGGAAGGTGTGCCGCTTCCACTCGGCCACCGCGGCCGCGTCCTGCTGGCAGGCCCGATACAGCGGCCGCTGCGGTGACATGCCCAGCTTGGCCAGCACCCGCCCGACGCTCACCAGCGACAGCTTCACCTTGAACTCGCGGCGTATCAGCTCGCCGACCATGGCCCGCGTCCACAACGCGAACCCGAAACTCAACTGACGCGGATCATTGCCCGTGATCAACGCATACAGCCGCGCCAGTTGCGCGTCATCCAGCCGGGCTGCCGGCCCGCGGGTCTTCTTCGTGCGCAACCCCTCAGCGCCCAGCGCCCGGTAGTCCTGCAACCACCCGAACACCGTCGCCCGCCCGAACCCGAGAATCTCCGCGACCAGATCCGGTGACTTCCCGCTCTCGATCAGCTGACACGCCCGCAGGCGCTCCTCAAAGCTGGCCCGCCGCCCCAACCTCGCCACGCATCAATCGTCCCACAAACACCGGAGAAAGTCCGAAAACCTATGAACGGATTAGATCACTGGGGCTGCTTCACCCATTGGTTCAGGACGCGGGCGAGTTTGATCAACGCGGCCTTTGCGGAGGGCGGCAATGACGCCCGGGAGGCTCTCCAGTACGTCAGGCACACGCCGAGATTGCTGACGCGAAAGTAGACACGCACGTCGCGTTCGTGCCAGCCGCGGTCGTCGAGGTCCACCTCGTCAGAGATATAGGCTTCGTCGCCGATGCCGGATAGCGGCTCGCCCTCTGTGGGGCAACCCGCCAGGTTCGCGGGGAGTAGGGGCGCCTCCACGTCGAGCTTGGTGATCTCCCCATCCTCGGGATCTTGGCTGGGTTCCCACGAACAGCTATTCGATGCCTTGTGCGCGATCCACAGCTTCGCCCTGGGGACCAACGGGGTCATGACCCGGGGGTGCTCGGTCAGGTACAGGCACACGTTCGGCGGCGTCGCGAACTGTTTGGCCGGCGGCGATGCGGACGACGATGCGGGCCTCGTGACCGACGGGCTGCCGGACGGCTCGCCCCCGGCCTGGGCGGTCTCCCCGTTCCGCGCTCGATCTGGTGCGAGCACGTAGCCGGCCACCAGCAAGCCGGCCAACAGGGCCATGGCGCTGACGATCGCGCCGGCAATCCGCGCGGGCGAAACACGACGGACACGCGGGCCGCTCTCCCCAGGCAGCGACGGTTCGCTCAGCTTCGCGGTCAGCCTCCTTGTCGGCTCCCCTGCCTGTTCCTTGGCCGGCGCGGTAACGCGAACCGTCGGCCAGTCGTCGACCGTGACGCCGGCGGCGACCTCCCGCAGGCGCTCCGCGGCCACCTCGGCAGACGGGCGTTCGCTTGGGCGGCGCGCCAACAGGCCGAGCAGCGTCAGATTCAGCGGACCGGCGCGTTCAGTCGGTTCGGGGTCGCGGCTCAGCACGGCAGCGACCAATTCTGCCGGGTCGTCCGTGTCGTACGCGGGCCGACCCTCGACAGCGAAGTACAGCGTCGCGCCGAGCGACCACAGATCGGACGCCGGCTCAGCACCCCGCCCAGCCAGCCGCTCGGGCGCCACATAACCTAGCGTGCCCATCACCGAGCCGGTCCCGGTGAGACCCCGAGTGGCACCGATGACCGCGGCGATCCCGAAATCCGTGAGCACGGCGCGACCGTCCCGGTCCAACAGGACGTTCTGCGGCTTGATGTCGCGATGCAGAATGCCGGCATCATGAGCGACCTTCATGGCCGCCAGCAGGCCTCCACCGATCTCCGCGGTTCGCCGTGGACTCAGTGGCCCGTCCTCGCGCACCAAGGTGTGGAGTGATAAGCCATCGACCAGGCCCATCACGATCCAGGGGTGACCATCCTCGATCAGGACATCGTGAATGGTCACGATGCCGGGGTGGTTCAGCCGCCCGGCCGCGCGCGCCTCGGTCATCGCGCGCTCCCGAAGCGCCATGCGTTCGGATTCGCTCAGGCCCTCGGGAAGCCGCAGCTCCTTCACGGCCACCTCGCGGTCCAACAGGGTGTCCTCGGCCCGCCAAACCACCCCCATGCCGCCGCTGCCGACCGGC
The DNA here is from genome assembly GCF_039536965.1 of Nonomuraea antimicrobica. Lineage (NCBI taxonomy): Bacteria > Bacillati > Actinomycetota > Actinomycetes > Streptosporangiales > Streptosporangiaceae > Nonomuraea > Nonomuraea antimicrobica. The sequence continues at coordinate 4,485 of NZ_BAAAZP010000210.1, forward strand.
TCAGCCTGCAGGACATACCGGCCGTCCGCCAGGGTGCGCCGCTGCTCCGCCATATCCGGAAACGATAGCCGGGCTGCCTTGCTGGCCGCTCTGTAACCGGGAGTCGAACCCGCCGGCAACCGGCGACCGACACGAGTGCCGAAACGGCGGCCGCCGGTCACAGCAGCTTCACGGGTTCGGCTTGATGCGAGGTTGAGGATCGCCGCCCTGCCGCAACTACCTCCAACGCCGCCCGCAGCCTGGCCAGGCTGCACCCCAGCTTCGCGGCCGCCCTCCGGCCGCCCACCTCCCGCACCAGAGCCTCCCCCACCTTCGGCAGGCGCCTGATGCCGTCCCGCTCCAACGCGTTCGCCACGCGGCCCGGCGAACAGTCGAGCTCGACGGCCAGGGCGCGGATCGAGCCCGCCCGGTCGCACCGCATCGCCCCCCGCCGGGATCGGCCTGCGGCCGTACCCGAGGGCCCGCAACTCCCGCCGTACGTGCCCCTCCGAGAAGCCCGTCATGATGGCGATAGCCGAGCCGGACTGCGACCTGACGAACGGTCAGTTCGTCATCGACATACAGGCGGGTAGCTGCGGGCCACGTCGAGCGGGAGCCGCGACGGGGATGTGTCGTTCACGGCGCGCACCATGCCGGAACGCGGCGCTAACGTCGCACCGGACCAGAGCCGCCTAGGGAATGAACCAGTTGATGGCGACACCGATGGGGATCGACACAACGGCACCAAGCACGAAGAAGACCCACTGGGCACGGCGCTGTCGGGCGATATCCGCTCGGGTTTCGCCGAGGATGAGTTGGCGGACCGCCTCAGCCTCTTCCCTGTCCATGCCGATGAGCTGCTGCTGGTGTTGAGCTTCGGTCACTAGCCGCCGTCGTGCGGCTTCCTGCGCCGCAAGGTCCCGCCGGAGTTCCTCCATCAACGTTGCCGCTTCGGCAAACGCCTTGTCGACGGCCTCGATGCGTGCACCCAGGCGCTTTTGTGGATCAACAAGGGCGGCCTGTTCTCGTGCCTTCTTCTGACTGGCCGACGCCCCAAACGCGTTAACCAACACAAAGCCGACGACTACGGACCCGACCCAGATCCACCCCTCTAGGGCGAAGTACCGGTTGAAGAGAGTCGCGAGGACGGCGGCGCCCATGCTGACACTGGCGTATGTGAAGCCCTTGAAGATGGAGTTGCCGCTGCTGAGCGCGCGGATGAAGTCGCGGAGCCGTTGCTTCATCCTCCCATTGCAGCGCAAACACAGCAGGCTAGACATCCTCTGAAATCACATCGCGACATGCCCCCGGCGCGACCCAAGCACCTGGCGGCGCTACGGTGCCGGCCCATGGCAACCCGCATCAACCGCGGTCTGTCCCGGCAGATCGCAGCCCTGGTGGCCCGCCGCGTCGACCAGGTGGCCGAAGACGTCGCCCAGGGCGCCCGCCACAACGCCCCCGCCGCCAAAACATGGATCACCGACGCTGACGAGCAGGTCCGCCCCTCACACGCCCAGGCGCATGGGCAGACCATTCCCGCCAACCTGGATTTCCGGCTCCCGGCCATGGAGTACCTGCGCAAGGGTCGCGGCCTCGGCGAGCAGCCGGTGAACCCTTGCAGCGGCTGGAAGCTGCTGCAAGGGGTGCACGATCTGCGCGAACGGCTGGCCGCCGCCGGGCTGGTGCTGCCCGAACTGATCGACCTGAGCCGCGACCTCGGCGACGGGGTGCGCGGCGTGGCGCTGCCCGAGTCCGGCATCGAGGCCGTCACCCCGCGCCCGGACTGAGGCGTTTCTGACTTAATGATGCAGATCGCAGATTCTTCAGCCAGCATCGGTGGCTC
>NZ_BAAAZP010000211.1:0-46954 GCF_039536965.1 Nonomuraea antimicrobica
GACCTCGCCAGGGCTCGCCGCGAGGCCCTGGCGGCGGAGGCGGCGCTGGAGGCGGGTGATCTGGCGCGCGCCAGAGCCTTCGGCGCCCGCGCGGCCCGGCGGCTGGAGGAGGCCCCGGCGGTGCACGCGCGCATCGCCCAGGTGCGGGCGCTCGCGGATTTCTGGCAGGGCTCCTACCCCGCCGCTCACCGGCTGCTGCTGGACGGCGCCGGGCGCGTCCGCGACACCGATCCCGGCCAGGCCGCGCTGCTGCTGATCCAGGCCGTGCACACCTCCTGGTACCTGGGGGAACGGCAGCTCGCGGCGACACTGGCCGAGCTGGCCGGGCTGCCGCTGGACGACGCGGACCCACTCGCGCCGGTCGCGGCCTACCTCACCCACCTCGACCGGGGCCGTGCCGAACGGCCGCCGCCACTGAGCGACACCCTCGCCGAGGTACGGCGGCGGGGCCGCGCCCCCGATCAGGCGTTGATGATCCTCAGCGGCGCGGCACTAGCGCTGGGCCAGGACGCCGACGCCTACGAGCTGGCGACCGCGCTCGCCGCAGAACACCGCGCCCGGGGCGGCGCCGGGCGGCTGCCGACGGCACTGTTCTTCATGGCCGAGGGCGAGGTGTTCACCGGGCGGCACCTGGACGCGCTCGCCACCGCGACCGAGGCCATGGCGCTCGCCCGAGACACCGGCCAGCAGCAGTGGATCAGTCAGTTCAGCAGCGTGCTCGCCTACCTGGACGCGGCCAAGGGCGAGGAGGCGGCCTGCCGGCGCAACGCCGAGGAGGCCCTGGCGGGCACGGCATCCGGGGCCGTCTCCGGCGGCGTGCCGTGGGCGCACTGGTCGCTCGGGCTGCTGGATCTCGGGCTCGGCCGCGCCGAGGCGGCGCTCACCCGCTTCGAGCGCCTGACCCGCGAGCCGATGCGCCACCACATCTGCGCCACCCGCTCCACTCCCGACCTGGTGGAGTCGGCCGTACGGGTGGGGGCGTCGGAACGCGCCGCCGAGCCTCTGGCGCGCTTCGAGCGGTGGGCCGGTTCGGTCCGGCGGCCGTGGGCCGACGCGCTCGTGCTGCGCTGCCGCGGGCTGCTCGCCGCCGACGACCAGGCCGAGGCGTTCTACACGGCGGCACTCGGCCTGCACGACCAGGACCGCCGCGCGCTGGAGTACGCCAGGACCGCGCTGCTGTACGGCGAGTGGCTGCGCAGGGCCCGGCGCAAGGCCGAGGCGCGCGGGCGGTTGACCGACGCCCTGGAGGTCTTCGACCGGCTCGGCATGCGGCCGTGGGCCGAACGCGCCCGCGGCGAGCTCACCGCGACCGGCGCCCAGGCCGCCAGGCCCGCTGCGGGGCCAGCCGCCGACCTCACCCCGCAGGAGCTGCAGATCGCCCGGCTGGCCGCGCAGGGCCTGTCCAACCGGGACATCGCCGCGCAGCTCTTCCTCAGCCACCGGACGGTCGGCTACCACCTCTACAAGGCCTATCCCAAGCTCGGCATCGCCTCCCGGGGCGAGCTGAAGGATTTCGCCGGCCGACTCGGGCTGTGAGATGGTGTCCCGATGAACCCTCCAGAGCAGGTGCTACCTGGACAAATGCTCCCCGTGGAGGTCGATGAGGTCCCGCCGGTCGAGCTGAGTCCCGGCGTGCACGTACGGATGCTTCCGGGCATGCCGGGGATCAGAACGTGGGTGATCGACCTCGCCCCTGGCGCCGAATGGCCGGACCTCGACGTCCACGACACCTACGGAGAGGCGTACTTCGTCGTGCGCGGCGAACTCGTCGAGGGCGACCGCGTCCACGGCCCGGGCACGTACGTCGCCTTCGGCCCGAAGACCAGCCACCGGCCCCGTACCGAGACCGGTGCGCGTGCCTTCGGCTTCAACTACGACGTCACCGCCTGACGGGTCCGGGCGCTACTCGGCGGACACCGCCGCACGCGCGGCCTCTCGTACCGCCTGCGCGGCGGCGGCCGGGTGGTAGCCCTCGGGGACGCCTTCGACCAGGATGATGTCGCCCTCGATGTGCCGCGAGCGCAGCGGCGCGATCTCCCGGTACTCGGGGGAGTCCCACCAGGCTCGCGCTCGGGCGAGGTCGGGGAAGCCGAGCATCACGACCGCTCCGGGCCAGCGGCCCTCCTTCACCTCGTGCTGGGCGACGTGCACCAGGTAGCGGCCGCCGTACGGCTCGAAGGTGGTGGGCAGGCGCTCCATGTACTCGGCGACCTCCGGGTGCGGAGCGGCGTCCTGCAGGTGGGCGATGACGTAGGCGGTCATGGTTCCTCCTCTGTTGTCGTGGCTGGGCGGGGCGTCGGTCAGGCTTGGGCCGGCACCTGGTCCAGGAAGCCGAGCACCTGGCTGATCCGCCCGTCGGCACCGATCACCGCGACGTCGAAGCCGACGGCGACCGGCTCGGCGCCCTCAGGTCCCAGGTGCCAGGTGAACCGGGCGATGTCGTGGTGGGCGTCCACGGCGCCGCCGAGGCTGAAGACCAGCCCGCCGAACTGCGCCTGGACCGCCGCGATGGTGGCGTCCAGCCCGGCCCTGCCCCGGACGGACACCAGCGGGTCGGTGTACACCGCGTCCTCGGCGAGGATCTCTTCCAGGACGGCCTGCCGCGCGGCGGCATCGGTCTCGTTCCACGCGGCGAGGTAGCGCTGGACCAGCTCGTTCGTGTCGCTCATGTTCGTCTCCTCAGTGGTCGTGCTCTCGTGTGACCACCACGTTAGGGAGACGGGGACGACGGGGAATCAGTCACGCTTAGGTACTTCCGTCCCATGGTCAAGACAGCACGTCAGACGGTGTGACCCGGCGCGGGAGTGGAAAGCACACCTGTACGGCAGTGACACGCGCGGAGACAGGTGACCGATGCTCGCGGACCGACCGACGCCTCGGGGCGGGCAGCCGTGAGGCTCGCCGACGCCCATGTCCTCGTCACCGGGGCCTCCTCCGGCATCGGGGCGGCCACCGCGCTGGCGCTGGCCGGCACCGGCGCTCGGCTGACGCTGGCCGGGCGCGATCGCGAGCGGCTGGCGGCCGTCGCCGCGGCCACCGGCGGGCGCGCGCTGGCCTACGACGTGGCCACCCAGACCGACGAGCTGGTCTCGCGGGCCGGGCACGTCGACGTTCTGGTGAACAACGCGGGCGTGGGGTGGGCGGGGCCGTTCGTGCGGATGCCGGCCGGCACCGCCGAGCGGTTGCTGGCGGTCAACCTCGGCGCGCCGATCGCGCTCACCCGGCTGCTGCTGCCGGGGATGGTGGCGGCGGGCCGCGGGCACCTCGTGTTCGTGGCCTCCATCGCCGGGGCGGTGGGGGTGGCGCAGGAGTCCGTCTATTCGGCCACGAAGGCGGGGCTGATGACCTTCGCGGAGGGCCTGCGGCACGAGCTGCACCACGTGCCGGGCGTCGGCGTGTCCGTGCTGCTGCCGGGGGTGGTGGACACGCCCTTCTTCGTACGGCGCGGCGCCCCGTACACGCGGGCCTGGCCGGTGCCGATCGCGCCGGAGCGGGTGGCACGGGCGATCGTGGCGGCGATCACGGACGGCCGGCCGGAGTCGTTCGTGCCGGGATGGCTGCGGGTGCCGGCCAGGCTGCGCGGGGCGGCGCCGGGAGCGTTCCGGCTGCTCGCGCGGCGCTTCGGGCGCATCCAGGGGTCAGCCGGACCTGATGGCGCGCAGTGACTCCTTCAGCGACCCGATCGTGGCCAGGACGGCGGTGGGCTCGTACCCGCAGTGCGCCATGCAGTTCGCGCACCGGGGGTCGCGGCCCCGGCCGTAGGCCGACCAGTCGGTGTCCTCGATCAGCTCGCGGTAGGTCTGGGCGTACCCGTCCGCCATCAGGTAGCACGGCCGCTGCCAGCCGAACAGCGAGTACGACGGGATGGCCCAGGCGGTGCACGGCAGCTCGATCCGGCCCTCCAGGAAGTCCAGGAACAGCGGCGAGTGGTTGAACCGCCAGCGCCGCCGCCTCCCCTCGGCGAACGCCTCGCGGAACAGCGCGCGCGTTTCCCGCACGCCCATGAACTGGTCCTGGACGGGCGCCTTCTCGTAGGCGTACGCCGGGGAGATCATCATCTGGTCCACCCCGAGTTCGTCATTGAGGTAGTTGAGCACCTCGATGACGGTCTGCGGGCTGTCCGTGGAGAAGAACGTCGTGTTGGTGGTGACCCGGAAGCCGCGCCGCTGGCACTCGCGTACGGCGGCGACCGCCTCGTCGAAGACGCCCTCCTTGCACACCGAGGCGTCGTGGCGCTCGCGCACGCCGTCGATGTGCACGGTCCAGGTGAAGTACCGCGAGGGCTGGAACTCGTCGATCTTCTTGGGGATCAGCAGCGCGTTCGTGCACAGGAACACGTACTTCTTCATGCCGACGAGACGGCGGACCATCTCGCCGATCTGCGGGTGCATGAGCGGCTCCCCGCCGGCGATGGACACCATGGGCGCGCCGCACTCCTGGATGGCGGCGACGGCCTGTTCCACCGGCATGCGCCGTTTCAGCACGTCGGCAGGGTGCTGGATCTTGCCGCAGCCGGCGCACTTGAGATTGCACGCGAACAGCGGCTCCAGCTCCACCAGCAGCGGGTACTTGGTCCGTCCCCGTATTCGCTGGCCGAGGATGTAGGAGCCGACGCGCAGGCTTTGCCGAAGCGGGATCGTCATGGGAAGGCTCCCTTGGGTAGCGAGAACTGCACGGTGAGGACGACGTCCGGCTCCTTGGCCGTCGCGCGGACGGGTTCCTGCCGGTCGGCCGCCGCGTCACGGAACGAGCGCGGCTCGGCCGGCAGGACGGTTCGGGACCCGGTGGCCGCCGCCCACCGCGCCAGGACGGGGCCGAGGTCACCGAGCGTGCGGCGGGCGGCGATGCCGCGAGGGAGTGTCGCCGGGCTCAGCAGCGGCGCGTCGGGCGTGTCGACGATGACCCGTACGGCGGCCAGCGGCCGTCCCGCGACGGCAGCGGCGTGGGCGGCCAGCGGGCCGGTCTCCATGTCCACGGCGTACGCGCCTTCCGCGGCCAGCCGGTGCCGCTCCGCGCCGCCGACCACGTGATCGGTGGTGACCAGCGGCCCGACCCTGGCCCGCAGGCCCGCGCGGGCCACCTCCCCGGCGAGGAGACGGGCGGCAGGGCAGGGATGGACCCGTCCCGCGAACCGGACCTCGCTCGCCACCAGGACGTCGCCGGGCCGCAGGCTCCTGTCGACCGCGCCGCCGAAGCCGGCCACGGCCATCGCCTCCGTGCCCTCCAGGCCGGCGGCCACACGGGCCGCGCGCCGCGGGCCGACGCCGGTGACGATCACCCGGACGCCGGCGAGGTGCGACGGCAGGCCGCGCCTGATGGCGCGGGCCTCGATCCCGAGCGCGGTGCAGATCAGCAGCTCCGTCATGAGGGGCCCTGGCCTGCCGGTTCGCGGCGCAGGTAACGTCCGAGGGCGCTGATCGGGAAGACGAGCCGGTAGAGGTGGTAGTTGATGTAGAAGTCACCGGGGAAGCCGGTGCCCGTGAAGTACGGTTCGTCCCAGGTGCCGTCCTGCCGCTGCCGCTCGACCAGCCAGCGCACTCCCCTGTCCACCGACGGCGAACGCTCACCGGCGGCCAGCAGGGCCAGCAGCGCCCAGGCGGTCTGCGAGGCGGTCGAGGCGCCGCGGCCGACCCAGACCGGTTCGCGATAGGAGCGCAGGTCCTCGCCCCAGCCGCCGTCGTCGTTCTGGTGCCGTTCCAGCCAGCCGACGGCGCGGCGCAGCGAAGGATGCCCGCGACGGACTCCCGCGGCGACGAGGGCGGGCACGACGGCCCCGGTGCCGTAGACGTGGTTCGCGCCCCAGCGCCCGAACCACGATCCGTCCGCCTCCTGCGCCTTGAGCAGCCAGACCACGGCCCTGCGCAGGGCGGGTGCGTGGGGCGACTCCTTGGCCAGGGCCTCGACGACGTGCGCGGTGACGTCGGCGGACGGGGGGTCGATCACCGCGCCGAAGTCGCAGAAGGGCAGTTTGGTGCAGAGCGTGCGGTCGTTGTCGGCGTCGAACGCCGCGAAGCCCCCGTCGCCGCTCGCCATCCCGGTCAGCCAGCGGACCCCGCGCTCGATCGCCGGCCGCGCGTCGGGGCGGGCCAGCCGGCGCAGCGCGAGCACGACCTCCGCGGTGTCGTCGGTGTCGGGGTAACCGTCGTTGTCGAACTCGAACGCCCAGCCGCCGGGCGCCAGGCCGGGTCTGCGCACGGCCCAGTCACCCGCCGTCGTGACCTCCTCGCGCAGCAGCCAGTCGGCGGCTCCGGCGACGGCCGGGTGATCGGCTGGGGTGCCCGCGTCGAGCAGCGCGTTGACCGCCAGCGCCGTGTCCCAGACGGGTGACTGGCACGCCTCCACCCGGCGTCCCCGCTGGTCGCGGATGGTGAACCGGTCGAGCCCGCCGATCGCCCCGCGCATCACCGGGTGGTCGAGGCGGTAGCCGGACAGGTGGAGGGCGATGATCGAGTACACCCATGGAGGCTGGATGCCGCCCCAGGAGCCGTCGGCCTCCTGGCGTGCGACGATCCAGTCGACGGCCCGCCGCAGCGCGGCCCGGCGCAGGTTCGGCGACGGGCGCCGCTCGTACCGGTGCAGCCCCTTGTCCAGCGCGCCGAACACCGCGGCCCAGCCCCCGCGTACGGCACGGCGCGGCGCCCTGCCGCTACGCAGCTCGGGCAGCCCGAACGGCAGCTCGCGCACCGGCCGGTGCGCGGTAACGACGGTCAGGGGCACGATCGTCTGCCTGGCCCAGCAGGCCCAGTCGTAGATGTTGAGCGGGAACCACGAGGGCAGGAACATGATCTCGGGAGGCATGACGGGCAGGTCCCGCCACGACCACTCCCCGAACAGGGCCAGCCAGATACGGGTGAACACCCGGCTCGCCTCGATCCCGCCCATGGTCAGCACCTGCTTGGCCGCGGCACGCATGTGCTCCGCGTCGGGTGGATCGCCCGCGAGGCGCAGCGCGGTGTACGCCTCGATCGTGGTGGACAGATCCGCCGGCCCGCCGTGGAAGTTGGCCCACGTGCCGTCGGCCCGCTGCTCGGAGCGGATCCACCGGGCCGCCTCCGCCGTCTCCTGCTCGGTGCGGATGCCGAGGAACTGCCGCAGCAGCAGATCCTCCGCGTCCATGGTCACGTTGGTCTGCAGCTCGCCCTTCCACCAGCCCTCGGGCGACCGCAGGCCGATCAGGTGGTCGCTGGCGGCCTGGAGGGCGTGCTCGGCGTCGGTGCGCAGGCTCTGGGGCGTGTCGAGGGTGGTCATGTCAATGGTCCCTGGAGGTGATGAACCGGGCGATGCGCAGGAATTCATCGCGCACGTCCGCGGGCATGTCAGCGTCCGAGAGGCACCTGGCCGCGGCGTCGAGGCGCCGCCCGGCCTCCTGCTCCGCCCACGCCCGGCCACCTGCCTCCTCGACCAGGCGGGCGGCGTCGCGCAGGTCGGCCTCCGTGAGCTGCCCCGGCCTGGCCAGCAGTTCGGCGAGGTGGTGTCCGGCCTCCGTGCCGCCGGTGAGCGCGGCCACCATGGGGAGGCTCTTCTTGCGGGCCCGCAGGTCCGACAGCACCGGCTTGCCGGTCACCTCGGTGCTGCCCCAGATGCCGAGCAGGTCGTCGGCCAGTTGGAAGGCCAGACCGGCCTCGGCGCCGAACGCGGCCAGCGCGCCGGCCAGCGGGGCGGGGCCCGCCACCGCCGTCACCCCGATCGAGCAGGCGCAGGCCAGCAGCGAGGCGGTCTTGTGACGCGACATCCGCAGGCACTCTTCCCTCGTCACGTCGTCGCGATCCTGGAACTCCAGATCGAGGGCCTGGCCGGCGAGGAGCGAGAGCGTGGCGTGATTGACCGCGCGGGCGGCCGCCACGGAGCCGGGGGTGCCCTGCTCCAGCAGGAGCTCCCCGGCCAGGACGAGCAGCGCGTTGCCGCCGAGGATCGCCTCGGAGCGGCCGAAGACCGTCCAGGCGGACGGGCGGTGGCGGCGCACCGGGTCGTCGTCCATGACGTCGTCGTGCAGGAGGGAGAACGCGTGCACCAACTCCACCGCCGCGGCGGCGGGCAGGCACCGTTCGACGTCGGCCTGCGCCGCCCGGCCCGACAGCACGACGAGCGCGGGCCGCAGCGCCTTGCCGCCCGCGACGTGCGGCCGCCCCGAGGCGTCGGTCCAGCCGAAGTGGTAGCGGGCGACGCGGGCGGTGTGCGGGTCGAGGCGGTCGACGGCCTCGCGCAGCACCGGGTCGACGAGTTCGCGGGCGGCCTGCGCCGGTGGCAGGGTGAGGGTCATGAGGCGCTCTCCTGATGTCGCACGTGGTGTCTGACCAGGCGAGCCGCGTGGAGTCCGCTGCGCACGGCGCCCTCCATCGTGTCGGGCCAGCCGGTGTCGGTCCAGGCGCCGGCGAGATAGAGGCCGGGCCAGCGGGTGGCGCCGTGCGGGCGGAGCGCTCCGCTGCCCGGGGCCTGACGGAACGTCGCGCGCCGTTCCCTGGTGACGAAGAAGTCGGTCAACCTGGCCTCGCGCGCGGCCGGGAACACCGAGCGCAACTCGGGGACGAAGGCCGCGCGGATGTCCGCGGTCGGGCGGTCGATCCACGTGTCCGCGACCGACACCGAGACGGCCAGATACTGGCCCTTGCCGAGCCCGGCCACTCGGGTCTTGTCGAACACCCACTGCACGGGCGAGCCGGTGACCGCGACGAACGGCATCCGCATGACGGGCCGGTCGTAGAGCGCGTGGACGTTGATGATGGGGCTCGCGTCCAGGGCGCTCCACGCGTCCCTGCCGGGCGCCGCCCCTGCGGGGACCAGCGTCGCGGCCTGCTCGTGACGCGTGGCCACAACGACCGCCGACGCCTTCGTCCTGACGCCGTCCACGATGACGGCGTCCGGCTCGATGGCCGTGACCTTCGCCGACAGGCGCACCACCCCGCCGCGCCGCGCGATGGCCTCCTGGGCCGCGGTGTCGTGCAGCCGGCCGAGCGGGACCAGGGGGATGCCGAGGTCGGCGGCGTCCGGCCGGCCGAGCAGGGCGGTCTTGAACACCTTCACCGCCGGGCCGAGCGCGACCTCCTCGACGCCCGTGTTCAGGGCCGCGACCGCGAGCAGGTCCCAGAGCGCCTGCCGGACCGGGGCGCCCTGGCCGTGCGCCGCCAGCCAGCTCCCGAACGTCATCGTGTCGAGCACCGGATCCGCGGGGTCGAGCCTGCTCAGCGCGAGCGAGCCGCGCAGGGCCTGGATCCGGTCGCCCGGCCCGAGCAGGCGGTATCCCGCGAGCGCGGGCACGAAGTGGAGCGGGCCGGGCAGCGAGGCGCGGCGCAGCCGCCCCGACCGGCCGGCCCCGCCGAGCACCCGCACGTCGAACCGGTTCTGCAGGCTGACCAGGGCGGTGCCGCCGAGCCGGTCGAGCAGCCCCCGGTACGCCGTGCAGCAGCGGAGGAAGACGTGCTGGCCGTTGTCCACCGTCAGCCCGCCGCGCTGGAAGGAGTGCGCCGCCCCGCCCAGCCTCGGGCGGGCCTCGTACAGCGTCACGGGGCAGCCGGCCTCCGCGAGCGCGAGGGCGGCGGTGATGCCGGCCAGGCCGCCGCCGACCACGGCCACCGGCGCGATCGTCGTCGCGGGCCTCGTCGCGGGCATCCCAGGGAGCGTCATCGGCGCGCCTCTCACGGTGACGGCAGCCGTCGCGCCGGCGCCGGCCGCCTCATGGTCACGAGGAGACGGGCCCACCCACCGAGCAGGCGTACGCGGCGCGGCCGGACGGCCCGGCCCAGAACGTCGTAACGGGCGTCTCTCAGCGCGGCCAGGGTCGCGTGGCCGCCCGCGACATAGCCCGCGACCGCCGTACGGGCGAAGCCGGACAGCGTGCCGACGATCGTCTCTCCCTCGGCCAGCATCGCCCCGGCCCGTTCGGCCTGCGCGGCCACCACCTCGCGCAACCGCGGTGACGTGGCCGTCGCCGCGAGATGCCCGATCGGGCACCCCGCCCTGCGCAGGTCCTCCCCCGGCAGGTAGACGCGACCGCGCCGGTAGTCCTCCCCCACGTCCTGGCAGTGCTCGATGATCTGCAACGCAGAGCACACCTTGTCGGACAGGGCCAGCCGGGCATCGCTGACCTCGCCGAACACCCACAGCACGAGATGGCCGACCGGATTGGCCGACAGCTCGCAGTAGCCGAGGAGCCCGTCGAACGTCTCGTAGCGGACGACCTGCTGGTCGCGCCGGTTGGCCGCCACGAGGCGGTGGAACGGGTCGGCGGGTACCGAGCACTCCCTGACGGTGCGGGCCAGCCCGCGGACCGGCCCGAGCCGTGGCGGGCGGCCGTCGTACAGGCGGGCCAGGTCGGCGTCCACCTCGTCCAGCAGCCGCAGGCGGTCATCGGGGTGCGCGTCGTCGCCGATGTCGTCCACCGAGCGGGCGAAGCCGTACACGGCCATGAGATGGTCGCGCTGTCGGCGGGGAAGCAGTCGGGAGGCCACCGGGAAGTTCTCCCGGCGCGCCTTTTCCACCGGCACCCGCCAATGGCTTCTCCCTGCCGCCCGCACGACAGGGAACTATCCGCTGCCGGGCGGCACAAAACATGGGTAATTGGGGCTATATTTCGTTGCCCGCTGATTGGCGCTGAATTTACTCGTCGGTGATTTGGAAAAGGGTGTTGGAATTACCGGGAAAGGGGAGTGGTCCCGTTATACGAACGCGCCCCCACGCCGTGGTCGCGCAGCGGGCCCACGTTCAGGCCCATGAGCCTGCAGCGGTCCACGAGCGCGGGGAGGGCGCTGAGCGCCGAGCGCCAGGAACCAGGGACGGAGGCGTGGTCGGAGTCATGCAGCACGACGGTCGCCCCGCCGCGCAACCCGGCCGCCACGGTGGCCAGGACCGAGCCGGGCGTGGCCGCCGCCTCCCAGTCCCGGCCCCAGGCGGTCCACAGCACGGGGCGCAGTCCCCTCATGCGGGCGGAGACGAGCGCCTCCAGGCTGAGCGCCCCGTACGGCGGGCGGTACCACGCCGCGCACCCGCCCACCGCCCTCACCAGCTCGACGGTTCTGCCGATGTCGGCTGCCTGCCGTCCCGGAAGGGCCAGCAGGGCGTTGTCGTGCCGCCAGCCGTGCACGGCCAGCTCGTGACCCTCGGCCACGATGCGGCGGCCCAGCCACTGGTGGCGTTCGAGCAGTTCGCCGAGGACGAAGAAGGTCGCGTGACAGTTGAGCCGCTCCAGCTCGTCCAGGAAGCGCGGGGTCGAGTCGGGGTGGGGTCCGTCGTCGAACGTGAGCGCCACATGACCGGGATCGCCGACGCCGGCGATCCCGGGCAGCCGCCGCCGTACCGAGGGCAGCCAGGTGGCGGCGGGACCGGCGTGCAGCAGCGCCAGGCCGGCGAGCCCGAGCGGCAGCGCGACGCGGCGCATCCTCGCGGACCCGTCGCGGGAGGAGGCGCGGCCGGCCGTGGAAGGTGAGCCGATCCGAGGAAGTGAGCCGCCCGAGCGGGCGGGGCGCGAGCGGCGTCGCCGGGTGCTCATCCTCAGCGCGTCGATGGGCAACGGCCATGACGGGGTCGCCGCCGAACTGGCCGCCCGGCTCACCGCCGAGAATGCCGATGCCGAGATCATCGATGTCCTCCACCTGTTCCCGCTCCGGCTGGGATCGGCGCTACGTCGCGGGTACCGCTGGATGATCCTGCGCGCCCCCTGGCTCTACGAGGTCATCTACCAGGTCTTCTTCGTCGGCAAACGGTCCGGCGGCACGTCGCCGCTCACGGCGCTCGCCGCCCCTCGCCTGCGCCGTCTCGTCGCCGCCGGGTCGCCCGACGAGATCGTCTCGACCTTTCACCTGGCGGCCCAGATCACCGGACGGCTGCGCGAGCGCGGCCGGCTGCGCTGCCCGAGCACCGTGCTGGTCACGGACTTCGCGGTGCATCACCTGTGGCTGCACTCGGGCAACGACCGCTGCCTGAGCCCGAACGGAGACGTCGTCGGGGAGATCGCCGTCCGGACCCGCCGGTCGGCGCTGCGTTGCGCGCCGGTCGTGCGCCCGGAGTTCACGCGGACGCCGGCCGGCCGGTCGGGCATGGACTCCGGCGGACGGTTCGTGCTGGTGTCGGGAGGGGCGTGGGGAGTCGGGGACATCGTCGCGACCGCGCGCGCCCTGGTCGGTTCCGGGCGGTACACGCCGCTCGTCCTGTGCGGGAACAACGCACGGCTGCGCCGCCGCCTGGAGTCCGACGGTCTGGGCCGGGCGCTCGGGTGGCGTGACGACGTGCCGGAGCTGATGGCGGACGCCTACGCCCTGGTCGACAACGGCTCAGGAGTGACCTGCTGGGAGGCTTTCTCGGCCGGGCTGCCGGTCGTCATCCACCGGCCCATCCCCGGCCACGGCGTGGCCAGCGCGCGGGCGATGGCCGAGGCCAGCGTGGTCAGCCACACCGGCACCGCGTCCGGGCTGCTGGACGCGCTGGACCTGCTGGAGGACGAGGCAGCGCGCAGGCGCCGGACGGACCGGGCTTTCGCGCTGTTCTCCGCGCTGCCGGTCCAGGCGGGGCTCATCTCCGCGCCGGGGCGGTCGCGCCACGGGTCTGGATGAGCTGCGACCTGGCCAGCACGACGACGCCGTACGCCAGCAGCCCGGCGCCTGCCGCCTCGAACACCAGCCACGACCCGGTACGGATCGGCTCCCCGAACATCAGCGCGCCGTACAGGATGCCCGCCAGGGGGTCACTGATGGTCAAGGCTGGCTGGGCGACCACCAAGGGGCCGCTGTGCAGGGTGTTCTGCAGGAGGAACAGGCTGCACAGGCCCGCGGCCACCATCGCGTACGGCGCCCAGGACACCGGCAGCGCACCCGGATCCTCCTCCAGTATGGTCATGCACTTCTTGATGAGCGTGGCCGTGAAGGCGAAGCCGATGCCCGCGGCCACGCCCAGCAGGGCGGGGCGGATCGGCCCGCCGGCTCTGGCCCCCGCCGCCACCAGCGCGGCGGCCACCGCCGTGGTCACGAGGGCGGCGGCGATCCACGCGGCGGTGTCCGGCACCCACTGCCCCGGGCCCGGATCCGCCGCGGCGAGGAACAGCGCGAGACCGGCCGACAACGCGCCGATCGCCAGCCACTCCCGCCGGTCGGGAACCGTGCCGAACGCCCAGGCGAGAATGATCACGGTGAACGCGAGTTCGACCACCAGAACCGGCTGGACCAGGGAGATGCCCCCCACGGCCAGCGCGGCCGCCTGGAAGACGAAGCCCCCGATCATCGCCACTATCGCCCATCGCCACAGCGTGTTCCCGAGAAGCGCCCAGATCAGGCCGAGCCGCAACCCCAACTCCGCCGGCACCGTCTGCGCCGCCTGTCGCTGGAGCACCGTCGAAGTGGCGTTGCACAGCGCGGCGACCACCGCCAGCAGCGCGGCGGTCAATGACTGGGTCACGCCGGCCACCTCGACCACACACCGCAGCGGCGCCGGCCGGGGCGCCTGGCACTCCGGTGCCGACCGGGGAACCTGGCGGCACTCCCCCGGCGGCGCCGGATCGCCCTGACCATGCCCTAGCCGCCTCTCCCGCGCCTGGCGCGGGCGAGGGCACGCACCGCGACCAGCGACTTCTCCCCCGTCGTCAGCGACATCCTGGCCGCCAGCGCCAGGCCGGGATCGGCGGCGATGCGGTCGAGCAGTGACCGGTAGATGCCGGCCATGGTGGCCGTGCAGGCGGCGCTGCGGGCGTCCAGCATGGGCAGCAGGCGCATCCCGGCCGCGAACCAGTCGCGCGCCCGGTCCGCCTCGAACCTGATGAGTTCGGCCAGGTGCTCCGGTGGATCGCTGAACCGGCCGTGCGCGTCGATGCCCAGCGTGCAGCCGAACCGTTCGAGGTCGTGGGCGGGCAGGTAGATCCGCTGGAACATCCGGTCCTCGCGCAGGTCGCGGAGGATGTTGGTGATCTGCAGGGCCACGCCGAGCGCGTCGGCGAGCGGTCTGGCCGCCTCGGCGTCGTCCGTGCCGAACACCCCCAGCGAGAGCCGCCCGATCGAACCGGCGACACACCGGCAGTAGCCGACCAGGTCGTCGAACGTCTCGTACGTCGTCCCGCGTACGTCGGCCGCGCAGCCGTCGACGAGATCCTCGAACGCCGCGAGCGGTATCGGATAGCGGCCGGCCGCCTCCAGCAGCGCCACCAGCACGAGGTCGTGTTGCGCGGGAGCGGTCCCGTCGAGCATCCCGCGCACCGCGGACAGGTGCGCCAGTCGCGTCTCGGCGGGACCGTCGCCGTCGGCGATGTCGTCGATCCTGCGGGCCAGCGCGTAGACGGCGCTCAGCGCGCGGCGTTTGCGGGCGGGCAGCAGTCGCAGACCGTACGAGAAGTTGCGGGCCTGACCGCGCATGATCTGCTCGCAGTGGCGGTAGGCGTCATCGACGCGGCGGTACGCATCGACGCCCGTCGCCCCGGCCCGGTCCCGCGAAGAGGCGGAACCCTGCCGTCGCCAGAGATTTGTGGTTCTGGCGAACTTCATGGTTGCGACGGCCGTATGTGTAGATTCCTCCCGGACATGGGTGATGGCTGTCCGTGATCTCGCGACGATAAACTCGAACATCGGCCAGGCGATGGCTTGCCGGACAATTACCAGGCGAACAATTTAGGTGCGGATGAATGATTCCGCCAGGGCCAGAAAGACGACAGGGAATCATCCGGTGCCCGGTTGCCCTGGAGCGGGCCCGCGCGTCATGAGGTGCTGTGCATCCGGTAGGTGACCAGGACGTTGAGGCGGTGCAGGTGCCGCGCCAGCTCGCGGAACCCGGTGTGCACGGCGTCCCTGGGCAGGCCGTACGCGGCGAGCGCGGTGGTCAGCGACTCGGGCAGGCCCCGCGCCCACGGGTCGGTGCACACCGCGTACGTCTCGTCGAGGGTCCTCCCGGCGGCGACGGCGGCCGACACCTCGGCCTCCAGCCGCTCCAGATAGGCGATCAGCTCGGCCAGGGCCGTCGGGCCGTCGCCGATCGGCCCGTGCCCCGGCACGATCCACTCCAGGTCGGGGAGGGCGGCACGCATCCTGGACGACCCCGCCCGGGTGGTGCGGTGTTCTGCCGTCCCGCTCGTACAGGATCCCGATGTCGTCGCGGCTCCACTCGCCGTCCGCGCCCCGCAGGGCGAGTTGGTCGAAGGTGGCCGTGACCTCGGTGAAGCTCATGGCGAAGGCCGAGCTCGCAGCCGCACCCTCCGGGTGGCCGGTCTCGAACTCGACCCCCTACGCCGTACGGTCACCCGCGACGGCCGCCCGCTGAACCTGTCGGTCAAGGAGTTCGCCCTCCTTGAGGCCCTCCTGCGGGCCGGCCCCGCCTTCCTCAGCACCGAGGATCTGCTCGAACAGGTCTGGGACGAGTTCGCCGACCCGCTGACCAACACCGTCACCGTCACCATCGGCCGCCTGCGCCGCAAACTCGGCCCCCCGGCCGTCATCGTCACCACCCCTGGGGTGGGCTACCGCATCCTCTGAATGGTGGAGGCGGGAACTGTACGGTCTTCGTCGGCCGTCCGAACCCCGCCGGTGCGGCCGCCAGGCGACGACCTTCCCCCGAAGCACAACGAGCACCGGCATTCCGGCGTCACCTCGTTGCGGGCGACCGCACCAACGATCAGGACATGACCGACCTAGAGCGTGAGGCAGCCCACGAGCGGGACTTCCGGCGGAACGGCGACAGCGCCGACGGGATCGGCGACGCCACCGGTTGCGCAATTGGCCATCATGATGGGGTCGACCTTCTGGATCGACTCCAGAGCCTGGTTCTTACTGGGATCGACGACGGCGTGAGCGGCTGAGACTGGGCCCAGGACAAACGTGGCGGCGGCCAGGGAGACGAAGAGAGCGGGCAGGATACGACGCATATCGCGGTACCTCCGGTGTCGCTGGACAGATCAACGATGGTGATTGCCAGCCACCCCCGTAGCGGAACGTGACTGACGGCTACACACTGTTGTCGTTCGCGATACGTAGCGTCACCGGCGGATGAGTGCCTGCTCCAGGACGGCGTGCACATAGTCGACCTCGGCGGGCGCGTTGTCGATGAGCAGCGCGGTGCACAACCCGTCGGACACCGCGACGAGCGCGGCGACGGCCGTGGGATCGTCCGTGCACTGCGAGCCGAGCTTCGCGACATTCTCGCGCCAGCGCCGCGCGACCGTCCGCAGGGCGGGCCGCCGGCCGGCGAGGGTGGACAACTCCCGCTCGGCCAGGGCGCGCTCCCGCCCCGGCCCGGCCGACTCCACGATGAGCTCGGCGAGCCCGCGCAACTTGTCGTCGTGGTGGTCGATGATGTCGCGGATGCGCGCGGTGTACGTGTCCGCGACGCTGGTCAGCGCGGCGATGAGCAGGTCGTCGAGGGTGTCGAAGTAGTACGTGCTCAGGCTGACCGGGATGCCCGCTTCCTTGGCCACCGTACGGTGGGTCACTCCGGCGGCCCCGTCTCGCTGGACGACCGCCAGAGTCGCGTCGATGATCTCGGCCCGGCGCCTCTGGCCTCTGGCCCTGCGTCCGTCCATGATCCCAGGTTAGACGACCTTCACGGCCGGGTTTCCCCGATGGGACGGATGTGCCTGAGCATGAACAGTCCCAGCACGGTCACGGCCAGGATCGCTGCTCCGACGGCGAGGGAGGCGACGTTCAGCCCGACGACGAACGCTTCTCGCGCCTGCTGGACGGTGTCCGCCCGGTCGGCCGCGAGCGCGCCGTCCAAGCTGGCGGTGATCCGCTCGGCGACCTCGGGCGTGACCCCGGCGGGGGCCTGCGCGAGTGATCGGTAGACGGCCGTGGAGAGGCTGCCGAGCAGCGCGACCCCGGCGGCGATGCCGAACTCCTGTACGGTCTCCGACAACGCCGCCGCCGATCCGGACTTCTCCGCCGGGGCCGCCCCGACGACGATGTCGGTGCCCAGTGCCGCGATGGCCCCGAGTCCCAGGTAGACGAACCCGAACCCGAGCACCACGTTCGTCGCGTCGCCGACCTCGGCCGTGGCGAGCAGGCCGTACCCGATCAGCGAGACTCCGAGCGTCGCCCCCATGACCGTCCCCGGCCGGATGCGCCTGGCCACGATCGGAGCGCCGATGGCGGCGACGAACATCGCCAGCGCGGGCAGCCCCATCCACAGCCCGGCGATGGCGGGCGACAGCCCCTCCACGAGTTGGAGAAACTGGGTGACCAGGTACATCGTGCCGCCCACGCCGACCAATCCGACCAGCAGCACGGTCAAGGCGGCGGAGAAGGCCCGGTCCCTGAACAACGTCATGTCCAGCAGCGGTGCGGCCAGCCTGAGCTGCCTGCGTACGAACACCGTCCCCGCGACCGCGCTCACCACCACGAGCACGGGCGTCAGCGCGTCGACCCCGTGCGTGGCACCGCTCTTGATCGCATAGACCAGCGGCAGCACGGCGACCAGCGACAACACGACGCTGACCGGATCCAGCCGCCCTTGCCCGGGGGCGGCGTACTCGGGCAGCAGGACCGGCGCCAGGGCCAGCACGACCACCGCCACCGGCGCCGCGATCAGGAAGGCCGCCCCCCACCAGAACCGGTCGACGAGCGCACCGCCCACCACCGGACCGGCCGCCATGCCCAGGGCGAACATGGTCGCCCACACACCGATGGCGACCGCCCGCTGGCGTACGTCCGCGAACATGTTGCTGATCAGCGACAACGTGGACGGCATGAGCGTCGCGCCCGCGATGCCGAGCAGGGCACGGGCGACGATGAGGAGCCCTGCGTCAGGAGCGAACGCCGCGACCACCGACGCGGCGGCGAACGCCGCGACCCCGATCATGAGCAGGCGCCGCCTGCCGATGCGGTCGCCCAGAGTCCCCATGGTGATGAGGAACCCGGCGATGAAGAAGCCGTAAGCGTCCATGATCCACAGCGTTTGCGTGGCCGTGGGTTCGAGTTCGGCGGCCATGCTCGGCATGACCAGGTACAACACGGTGACGTCGAGGCCCAGCAGCACGGTCGGCAGCGCCAGCAACCCCAGCCCCAGCCACACCCGGACGCCGGCTCGCTTGTGCGATTCCATATTTGAACGATAGTACAAGTTGTACCATCGTTCAAATATCTGCCTGCGGTCGTGGGCCCACGTTCGACGACGCCTGTTCCTATGCGACGGTGTCCAGTGTCGGCGCGATGACAGCGAAGGCCCGGTCGATCAGGGCGGCCGGGTCCTCGGCGCCGCCACTGTCGCTCCACCGCCGCAACACGGCATTGAAGGCGACCAGCGCCATCCCGGCGGCCAGTTGTGGATACAGGTCGGTCGCGGGATCGAGTCCCAGCCGCCGGGCCACCTCCGCCGCCAGCTCGTCGCGCCACTGCGCCTGGCGCTCCAGGAAGCGGGCGAGCAGGGCGGGTGTGCCCAAGATCAACTGCACCACACGTAGCGCCCGGTCGGCATGGCCGGCACAGGCATCGATGGAGATCCAGATGGTGTGCCGCAGCGCCACCGACAGCAGTTCCTCCGCGGGGCGGCCCGCCAGCTCCGCGCGCATGCCGGCGCCCATCTCAGTCAGGAACTGGACGACCACGTCCTCTTTTGACGCGAAGTACCGGAAGAACGTCCGCTTGGACACGCCTGCGGCGGTCACGATCTCGTCGACCGTGACCGCGTCGAACCCTTTCAGCGCCAGCAGATTCAGCGCCGCTTCGGTCAGCTCGTCCGAGACGAGCTGACGTTTGCGCTGGGCCAGGCTCATTTCAGGACGGATGGTCATCGGGCCATCGTACACGTCCTGCCATCCATGGCATTAGGACGCTTTGTTGACACTTGATGCCAAGTTCAGCAATATGTGCCACATGATGAAGCAGCAGCCTTGGACCGCCACACAGATTCCGGACCAGGCCAACCGGGTGTTCGTCGTCACCGGAGCCAACAGCGGCCTCGGCCTGGCGACCACCCGGGCGATCACCCGCAAGGGCGGGCACGTGATCCTCGCCGTACGCGACGAGGTCAAGGGCCGTCGGGCGATCGCGGAGATCACCGCCGAGCAGCCGGGCGCCCGCCTTGAGGTGCGCCTCCTCGACCTGGCCGATCTGGACTCCGTCCGCGCCTTCGCCGACCGGTTGCGCTCCGACCCCGCACGGCTGGACGTGCTCGTCAACAACGCCGGCGTGATGGCGCCGCCCCGAACGCTCAGCGCGCAAGGCCACGAGCTGCAGTTCGCCGCCAACCACCTCGGCCACTTCGCGCTCACCGGCTTGCTGTTCGACCTGCTGGCCGACGGGAACGACCCTCGTGTGGTCACGGTGACTTCGACCAACCACCGGCAGGGGCGCCTCTTCTTCGACGACCTCTCCGGCGAGCGCAAGTACTCGCCCATGGGGTTCTACAACCAATCGAAGTTCGCCAACGCCGTCTTCGGATGGGAGCTCCACCGGCGGCTGACCGCAGCCGGCAGCCCGGTGCGCAGCGTGCTCGCCCATCCCGGCTACACCTCCACCAACCTGCAGACGAGCGCGCCGGTCGGCCTGGTGAAGGTGTTGTTCGGCCGCATCCTCACCCCGCTTGCCCAGGCCCCGGACCAGGGCGCACTCCCCCAGCTGTACGCGGCGACCGCCCCGGACGTGGAAAGCGGGCAGTTCTTCGGGCCGGACGGCATGGGCGAGCTGCGCGGCGCGCCGAAGCAGGTGCACCTGTCCCCGGCGGCCGCCGACGCTGAGACCGGACGGCGGCTGTGGGAGCTGTCGGAACGGCTGACCGCCGTACGGTTCGCGTTCCCCGCCGCCGCCTGAGTCCGCCCGCCGAAGCGAGCTGGCCCCGTGATGGCCTACGACAAGAGCCAGAACACGGGGTTCGCGGGCCTCCGGCACAGGAACCCGCGACAGACCATTCTGCTGGGAGTGTTAGGCTGCAGGTCGTTGGTGTCGGGTTCCGGATGAGAGGGAGGTGAGGTTTGATGACCGCGGTGAAGACCGCTGCCGTGTGCAGCGCCCGGACATTCCTCACGTCCCGGGCTCCGGTCTGACCCACTTCTTACCTTGCCGTGAGCCATCCGGCTTACGAGGCGGGGTAGTTTCTGCGTCTCGTCGGGGCCCCTTCCCGCAAGGTGTCTCACGTTGCCAAATCTCTTCACAGATCCATCCGACGTCGGCCTGTCCCAGTACGGATGGACGGAAACACTCGACAACTCCTTCACCGAACACCGCGAGGCCGGCCTGGTACCGGCCCGGATCGCACGGGTGGATCGCGGCCTGTGTGACGCGGTCACCGAGTCCGGCCCGGTGCGGGCCGACCTCACGGCGCTGTACTCTCCCGATCCGATCCTGGCACCCTGCACCGGCGACTGGGCCGCGCTGCGCCCGGGCCGCGAACCGGGACTGGTGGCCCTGCTACCGCGTCATAGCGCGATCGTGCGCTCGTCGGCGTCACGCACCTCCCACGGGCAGGTGCTGGCCGCCAACGTCGACACCGTTGTCGTCGCCGTCTCACTGACCGCTCCGCCGGACGCGGCCCGGCTGGAACGACTGCTGGCCCTGGCGTGGGACAGTGGCGCCAGGCCGCTGATCGTCTTGACCAAAGCGGATCTGGCCGCCGACGCCGCCGCCGTGCACGCCGAAACGAGCACGCTGGCACCGGGCGTGGACATCCTGATCACCAGCGCCGCCACCGGTCAGAACATCGATGTGCTGACCGCGCTGCTGAGCGGCACCACGGTCCTGCTCGGATCCTCCGGCGCGGGCAAGTCCAGACTCGGCAACGCACTGCTCGGCAACGAGCTTCTGGCCACCGGCCAGGTACGCGCGCAGGACGGCAAGGGCCGCCACACCACCGTCCGCCGCGAGTTGGTTCCCCTTCCCGGTGGCGGCGTCCTCATCGACACGCCCGGGCTGCGCGGGATCAGTCTCTATGACGCCGCCGCCGGCCTGGAACAGGTCTTCGCCGAGATCGAACACCTCGCCCAGGACTGCCGCTTCGGCGACTGCTCCCACGACACCGAACCGGGTTGCGCCGTCCAGGCCGCCATCCAGGCGGGCGAGCTGACCGAGCGCCGTCTGGACAGCTACCGCAAGCTACAGCGCGAGAACGCGTGGGCGGCCTCGCGCACCGATGCCCGGCTGCGCGGCGAGCGTACCAACCGGCAGAAGGCCATCACCAGCCATCTGCGCGCGACCTACAAGTTCAGGGACCAGCAGTCATGACCGACCGCGTCCCATCGACGCTGGTCGTCACCGAATGCGAACCGACCACCGATTCCCCGTCCACCGATTCCCCGTCCGCCGAGGCACGGGCCGGGATGCGCGAAGCGGTCGCGGCCACCCAGCGAGAGATCACCATGCGCCACGAGCATGGCACTGACCACCAGTACACCGGCTACGTCCTGCGCCCGCAGGCGAGCACAGAAACGGACTCGAACACTCCCATGAGCACTTCCTGGATCACCCGCACCGAGACCGCCGCCGACCTCGCCCAGATCCGTGAGGTCAACCTCGCGGCCTTCCCCACCTCACACGAGGCCGACCTGGTCGAGGCCCTGCGCGCCGACCAGCAGGCGTGGATCCCCGGCCTGTCCTGGGTCGCAGAGGCGCCCGACGGCTCCATCGCCGGGTTCGCGCTGCTCACCCGCTGCCACGTCGACGACTCTCCGGCCCTCACTCTCGGCCCGTGCGCCGTGCGGCCCGAACACCAGCGGTCCGGCGCCGGTTCGGCCACCATCCACGCAGCCCTCGACGCCGCCCGTGAGCAAGGCGAGAACCTCGTGCTCGTCCTCGGCCACGCCGAGTACTATCCCCGCTTCGGCTTCGTCCCGGCCTCCGGCCACTTCATCCGGCCGCCCTTCGACGTCGAGGACAAGTACATGATGGCGCTCGTCTTCGACCCCACCCGGCCTGCGCCGACCGGCACCATCCGCTACCCGGCGGCGTTCGGAGTCTGACCCAGCCCGCCGAGACGAGACCACTGCCGTCCAGAGGTTCGGCGCTCTCGGCCTGGACTACAGCCGCTCCGTCCTTGTGACGTACGTACCCGGATGGCCTTCTGAGGCGGGCGGCCTGCCAACGATGGGAACCCGATCGCTGGCAGGCCGCGAGCAGCGCGTTCCGCCGGCCCTGCCCCCGAGCACTACACAGCGGTGATGGACCACTCGAAGGGCCAGGTGATGGCGGCTTTGGTGAAGCCCATGTCGCAGTCAGAGGGCTTGTAGCACACGGCGAAATTCCCGTGGTCCGGCAGGGCGTACGCGGGCGTGGGGCGGGGAGCAATTGTCAGATCCTGTGTCTCGATGAGTGTGGTCGGACTTCCCAGGTCGGCCGTTGGAGCTGATCGTTGTACACGATGATGTCGGCGTGGTCGGTTGGGCGGGCTGTGGCGAAGTAGAGCTGTTGGGAGGGGATATAGCGGTTGCGCCAGGACCGTTCGATTTCGGCGGTGTCTGCGGTGGATCCGGCCGGCGCTGTACCTCGCTCTCGGGCGCGATCCACCGTCTGCTCGAATGGGACGGACACGAAGATGCGCAGGTCCCATCGGTCGATGAGTTCTGGGCGCAGGAGGAAGACGCCGTCGAAGAGCAGTACGGCGTCTGCGGGCGCGGTCATGGCCGGCGGGGACGACGGGGTGTCGGTGTCTCTGTCGTAGACCGCGTGCTGGAACCTTCGGTCTCCGCCTGGTCCCAGCGGATCGAGCAGGACCCGGCACAGCGCGGCGTGGTCGTGGGCGTCGAAGTAGCAGCCTTCGGCCGAGTACTGGCCGCGTCGGTAGCGCTGTGCACGGGGGAAGAGGAAGTCGTCGATGGTCGCGCGGATGACGTCGCGGTCCTGCGCGCGCAGCACGACGGCGAGCTCGTCGGCCAGCGTGGTCTTGCCGGCGGCGGGCGGCCCGTCGATGGCGACCCGCAGCGGGTGCGCGGTCGTGACGGACCTGATCGCCTCGGCCAGCCGACTGATGAGCTCGCCGCGGGTGCCTTGGTTCATTGCTGCCTCTCACGATGTCTCTGTTTCAGTACCGCACGTCGGGCTGCGGTCGCCGGCTCGCGTTCGACGAGGAAACCCGGCGGCACTCGCCGTCTCCGGGTCGGTGCGCCGGTCTCAAGCATTACTCTCGGGATTTCGCGGTGCGGGTGGCCGACCTGCGTGCCGTACTGGACGCGATGGCCGAGCCGTACCGCTTCGACGGTGGCGTGCCGGCGGGCCTGACCGCGCAGCTCAAAATTGAGCGTGGGTCATCGTGTACCAGGTCGGAGCGAACACCAGCAGGGCCATCATGGCGAGGACCGCAAGCGACTTGAGAAGGTGTGGGGTGATCAGGGTCGCCGCCGCGGTGGGTCTGAAGTTCCATCGTCCGACCGCGACGAACGCCGCGACGCCGCCCAGAGCGAGATTCGCGGGTACCAGGCCATACTCGCCGCGCATGAGATGGAACACCGTCGCGAGGGTCATCGTCAGGGCCAGGCCGGCCGCGGCGAGCGGCGTGAGCTTCGGCTTGACGCCCGTCATCGCAGGCAGGATGAGGCCGATACCGCCGTCAGGGTCAGTATCGTGGTCCTGGCCTTGCTGGGCAGGCTATGGAAGGCCTGGGAGGCGGTCATCGCTGTGCTCCTTCGGAGTGCCGCTGTGCTGACAATCCCAAGGATCCTCGGCGGGGTTGATACATCCGCGATGCGCCGACGATGCTTGGCCGATCCATGGGCATCTCGGCCGAGCTTTGCCTCTAACCTCTGAAACGGGCGTCTGGCCGGTCAAAGGCACCACGATCAACGTGTACTACCGGAACTGTGGGAGCACCTCCGCGTTCATCACCCCGGACAGCCACGCCATCCCCTTCGACCGCTCCTACGCCTACGTCTAGCGTCCGCCGCGTCATCCGGCCGGGAGGCACAATCCGGTGGATCTGTCCCGCCGGCCTCGTTCCAGCCCGCTGACACGAGCCGGTGGGGCGTCATCACCTGCATCTGGCCACGGGCCGAGTGGGGGTGCCATCGTCGATGCCACCCCCACTCTCGACCGGCGGGGCGCCGGCGCGCGGCCTGGGCGTCGCGGGTGACGCCTCCCGCCCTCGCGTGGGGCCGGACATGGGCCTGATGCGGCACTAGCGTTCCTGCACGCGCATCAGGAGTTTGCCGGGGCTGTTGGTCGAGGTCATGATGCCGCGTACCTCGGCTCCGGGCAGGGGTTCCAGGCGCCATCGGCTCGCGACGGCCGCGACCACCGTCGTCATTTCCGTGCGCGCGTAGGACTCCCCGATGCACATGTGGCTGCCCGCGCCGAAGGGGATGAACGCTCCGCGGGGAACCGGCGGCCGGTCGGGAAGCCAGCGGTCAGGGTCGAACCGGACAGGGTCGGGGAAGTACCGCGGATTGCGGTGCAGCACCCAGGCGCTGAAGATGAACTCGGTTCCGCCGGGGAAGTGGTGACCGCCGAGTTCGACCTCGGCCATCGCCCGCCTGGTCGTCATGCCTCCGGGGTTGCGCATCCGCAGTGCCTCGTCGACCACCCGGCGGGTGTACGGGAGCCGGCTCAGAACATCGGGGGTGAGGGCACCGGTGAGTGTGTCCCGGAGTTCCCGCTGGAGTGCCCGGTCGACGGCCGGGTTCTGCCCCAGTTCGTGGAAGAGCCAGGCCAGGCCACCGGCGGCGGTCTCCGTTCCCGCCACCAGCAGGGTGATCAGCTCGTCGTGGACCTGCTGGTCGGTCATGGTCCCGCCGTCGCCGTCCTGGGCCTGTAGCAGCATTGACAAGAGGTCCTGCTGCTCTGCCTGCGGTTTCTCGCGCCGGGTGCGGATGAGGCGGTCGATGGCGGTGTGCAGTCGCCGGTTCGCGTCCGCCAGGTGTCGGTTGCCCGGGGTGGGGATCTTGTGCCACAGGTTGGTGGGGTCGAGCACACGGGTGTACGCGCCCCGCAGGACGACAGGCATCGCGTGGCGGATGTCGGCGACGAGGCCCTCGTCGAGGGCCGTGGAGAACAGCGTGGAGGTGACCACGGCGAGGGAGAGGTCGTGCATCTCATGCGTGACGTCGACGATCTGGCCGGGCCTCCAGGACGCGGCCCGCTGCGCGGCCAGGCGCGCCATGATGTCGACATAGTGGGCGATCTGACCGTGGTGGAAGGCGGGCTGCATCATCCGCCGCTGGCGCAGATGGAACGGGCCTTCGGAGGTGGCCAGGCCCTGACCGAGGTAGTCGTGCAGCTTCTCGAAGGAACGACCCTTGGCGTACCGGGCCGCGTCGGTGACCAGAACTTGTTGGACCAGGCCAGGGTTGATCAGGACGTAGCTCGGCCTTGGGCCGAGGTGGACGGCCACCAGCGGGTCGTAGGCGGTGAGGGTGTCGAGGAACTCCAGTGGCCGCCGCCATAGCTGGAGGGCGTGGCCGATCACGGGAAGGCGTCCGGGCGCAGGCGGTGGAGAAGTGCGGGTGGCGCTGCTCAATGTCACCCCTTCGGCAGACGGGCAGGGAACATCTGCGGCATGTCGCGAGCGGGTGTTGCGAGGCCTGGTGAGGAGGCCGCGGGTTCCGCCCGTCTGCACGTTGTGCCCGCTCGCGTAGAGGTCTAGTCCCGATGCCGCTCAGTTGGCGTGATGGCAGGTCTGTCAAGCCTGCGGAGACGGCAACGGAGCGCCTGCTGGAACGGTGTCGACCAAGATCACCGTTCGTCCCGCTCCGGGGTCGCCCCGGGATCACCCCGGCCGGGCAGGCGAGCCTGGGAGAGCAGAGCCAGCGCTCCGGCGATCAGGTAGGGCCAGGCGAACAGTTCGAACGTGCTGGAGCAACCGTGCGTCGCGTCCGACACCACCCAGGCGATCGGCTGGAACAATCCAGGCACCAGGAGCACCAGGCCGACGAACGGCGCGCTCCGATGGGTGGCCAGCACGGCTCCGACAGCAGCCAGGCAGACCCAGATGTAGAGGGCCTCGGCAGTGTCGAGGTGGATCATGGTCTGGGCCCAGGTGCCCTGCAGGTCCGCCCAGCAGCCGACGGCGCCGTCGGAGGAGTGGTTCCGGACCAAGGCGCGGCCGAGCACGAGGAGCACGACGGCGCTCCAGACGGCTGCCCGCGGCCTCGGCACCTGCTGCCCCGGGCGGGTCCGCAGCAGGGCGACGACGGCGACCGCGTGGCAGGCCACCACGAGCCACTCGCCGCTTTTCCGGCCGCAGGGGGTGGTGTAGGGGACGACGAGGGTCAGCGCGTTGAGCGCCAGCGTCACCGCCGCGAAGATCGTGCCGACCGTCCGGAACCGCCGAGGCGTCCAGAGCGCGAGGAACGCCAGCACGAGAGGCAGCAGCAAACTGGCGTATCCGGCGGTCCGCCAGACGGCGATCTCCAACGGCCCCGGCTCCATCACTTCATACGCGAACCAGCCGCAGCTTTCGAGCATGAAGATGGATAACAACTGCGGTGCGGCGGCGGCCAAGACGGCCAGGGCACGGAACACGGGCAGCCTCTCACCGGGCGGATGATCACGGGTGAGAGTAGCCGACCGGCATGCCTCTCAGCGCCGACGGGCTCATCAACGAGTACCAGATCGCCACCTGAAACCGCCGAGAATGGGCAGGCAGCCGTAGTCGGTCCTGATGCGGGCTGGACAACACGGCCAGGGACGTGACATTGGCAGCATCGTTCAGCGCACTCATCCTCACGGCCTTGGCGGTGATCGGCAGCGTCTTCGGCAACGCGCATGATCACGCCAAGGCCGTCTCGCCGTCCCCCGAGCGGCTGAACCTTCACCCAGTCCACCGAGTCGGCCGACGGCGAAGGTTGAAGATCAAGCCAAGACGCGAACTCAGAAATACCCAGCCCAGCCCGAGCCGCGGGACTGGGCGATCCCGAACGTGTTGGCGCCCATGCCGTTCCAGATGTACAGGGTGCCGTTGTGCGTGGCGGCGAGATCGGTGATGCCGTCCTGGTTGATGTCGCCGGGCGTCATCAACGTGCTCTCGTACGGTTGCCAGCCCGGTCCGATTTCCTGGCCGGGGGTGAAGTTGTTGGCGCCCTTGCCGTTCCAGATGAAGAGGGTGTGATCGGCCTTCCTGACCGCCGCCAGGTCACCGATCCCGTCGCCGTTGAAATCGCCGCCGATCGGCCGGGTGTAGGCGCCCCAGTTCGGGCCGATGGCGGTCTTCGGGCCGAAGGCGTTCCCGCCCTTGCCGTTCCAGACGTACAGCGTGCTGTTGTAGACGGCCGCGATGTCGTCGTTGCCGTCCTGGTTGATGTCTCCAAGCGAGGTCAACGTGTCCTCGTACGGCGCCCAGCCCGCCCCGAGTTGCTGGGCGGAGGTGAAGTTGTCGGCGCCCTTGCCGTTCCAGATGTGCAGAGTGTGGTCGTCCTTCCTCGATGCGGCCAGATCGGTGAGGCCGTCTCGGTTGAAGTCGCCCGCGATCGGTCGGCTGTAGGCGTTCCAGCCGGACCCGACGGGCGTGGCGGAGGTGAAACTGTTGGTGCCCGTGCCGTTCCAGATGGTCAGCGTCCCGGTGGCGGTCGAGAAGAGGTCGCCGACCCCGTCGCGGTTGAAGTCCTGGTTCGCCCCGGTCATCACCGCGTAGTGCGAGCGGAGTTCGGCCGCTGTGAGCGCGCGGTTGTACATCGCGAACTTCCCGATCGCCCCCTTGAAATAGGAGGCGAAGTTGCGGGTGCCCACCCGAACGGGGGCCGAGCCGGGCCTGGGCTTGACGATGACCTCGTCCTCCTGGCCCGGACGGTAGACCAGGTTGTCGGAGCCGGAGAGCACGCCGTTCTTGTAGATGCGCACCTTCCCGTATGTGCCCTCAGAGGTGTCGAACGTGATCGCGACGTGGATCCACTGGTTGACCGTCAGCGGGTGCTGGAAGGCGGCGCCGGCCCCGAATCCGCCCTCGGGGTTCCACGCGTAGCCGGAGATGCGGTTGGGGCGTTCCGGGTGAGACTTGTTGTACATGCGGCCGGCCCACTCCTGGTCGCCGCCCGCGTTCGACTTCGTGCCCTTCCCCATGAAGTAGACGTAGCCGTCCTGTTCCCCGTCGGGGAAGTTCAGGGCGTGCGGCCTGATCCACGCCTTCACGGTGAACTTCCCGGTGGTGGATATGTGGAAGGCGTTGGCGTTGGGCACCTCGAAGTAACCCGACGTGCCGTTGAAGACGGCGGCGCCGTCCCTGTTGGGGAGCTGTTCGGAGCTGGTGACGCCGCGGAAGGTGCCCTTGTACCCGTTGCCGGCCCGGTCGAGTTCCGTACCGGCCGATGGGTGGGACAGCCGCCAGTACGCCGCAGGTTTGTGCGAGAGGACCAGTTGGTCATACGGGCTCAGCCCGCTTGCCTGCGCCGCGGCGGGCTCTGCGGGCTCGGAGACGGCCACTACCGTCGACATCGCTATCAGGCCGGCGCACACGCCGAATCTCACCCATCTCATAGGCCGCACGGTAGGGAACGCCGGTATACGGGCGGTATGTCCACCGGGTGGGTTGCGCGGCGGTGGGCCCGTACCGCCCGCGCGCAGGGGATGCCCACCGCGGACGCGTTGTTCCGCCGGGCGCTGGGCCTGTGGCGTGGCCCCGCGTTGAGCGGGGTTGGCGCCTTGTGGGCCAGGGTCGAGGCGGCGCGCCTGGAGGACGAACGGCTCGCCGTCTTCGAGGAGCACGTCGACCTGCGACTTGGGGCTGGAGACCACGACGCCGTGGCGAGGGAACTGGCCGCGCATGTCAACGCGTATCCGCTGCGTGAGCGCTCGGCGGCTCAGTTGATGCTCGCCCTGTACCGGGCCTCGCGGGCATGGACGCGCTGGAGGTCTACCAGCGCGGTCATGATCGAGGAGCTGGGCCTGGAGCCGGGCGCGGAGCTGCGGAGGCTCCAGCAGGCCGTGCTCGCCGAGGATCCCGTCATCGACCTGGGCGCCCCGGAGCAAAGAGTCTCGATGGGTGAGCCGATCGTTCCCGCCGAACTACCCGCTGACATCTCGGCGTTCACGGCCCGGTACGCCGAGGTCGCGCATCTGCGCGCCGCGATCGACGCGGGCGCGGGCTTCTCCGTGACCGTGATCGACGGGCCCGGCGGCATCGGGAAGTCCGCGCTGGGAACCGCTGTCAACTACTTGTCGCGCAACAGCCCTACCCTCGCGCGGTCCGGCGACGTCGCCGACTGTAGGGAAGCTCGGGAAGTACGCGCCTACCCGCGTGTCGAGAACGCGGGAACTCTGGATCAGAGCGGTCAGGGTCCAGGAGGTGCTCGTCCATCTGCGGGTGCTTGGCGGCTTGCATATCCACGCCTGTGGAACGGCCGGCACCCAACGGAAAGCGCTGAACTCCTGTGCCTTCTCCGCCTCGCCACCTCTTCCTCGTCGCGCTCACAACGGCCACCGAGCGCAGAGCCATCAGGTAATGGGGCGATCACTTTCTTTGTGACGAGCTTTGCAGTGCTACGGATATCTCGGCCGTTCCCGTTTCCTCGGCAGGTGGTGGCGGCATCGGAAGGATCTCGCAGTCCCCCTTGGGCTCCGGCGTCCAGTCATAGACCTCGTGATAAGCCGTGTCGATCTGGAGGACTTTGTTCGGATCGAGCGGAGCGTGGCGAACGGGCTGAAGATCGAGAACATCCGCAGGGACCGCATGTCGACCCGGGGGCGACAGGATCCCGATCATGGGGATGCCGTTGAGCGACCTCGCGTAGGCGTGCCATTGCTGAGCCAAATCCGCTTGCCCTTCATAAGCATAACCGGTGCCCACGCGGTGACAGATGTCCGAGGGGATGCGGCCGTACAGCTTGTCTGGGGGATTTAGCGTCAGGTTCAGCGTGAGCCTCGAGTCCAAAGACGCGGCCCTTTCCAGGAATATCGACCCCTCTGACTGCCCTCGAAGAGTCAACAGAATGCCGAGCTCGAAAGTCGGGAGGGCTTTCCGCTTCTCTACCCAGTCGAGCAGCTCCGTCCCCCGATACCCGAGCCAGCGCTTGAAAAGAATTTCATCGAGAGCGGAGCAGAGCCTCCCGTCAGACGCGTGTCTCGGCACGTGGCTTATGGGTTGGCCATGGATGTTCGGCCCAGCGACGTCACGACCCGCGCCCGCGTCTTCATTGTCGAGGACAGCCGGGCACTCGTCGGCGTTGCCCAGGTGAAGATCGTTTAACTGCTTCCAATAGGTGTGCCATGATCCAATGCTGCCGATCTCAACGTCAGGGTCCACACCCGTCTCCGCGAGCGTGTCCCTGCACACGTGGACGAAGCCGGCGACCGTCTTCCAACGCGGAAACCTGACACCTTGACCTTTCAACAGTCGAGTAAGCGATGGGCCACTCATCTCTCCAGGAGGCGGCCAGCCGTTCAGGATGTCCCGATACGTCGGCATGCCGGCCTTCTGGTGGATTTTGCGAAGTTCTGCGCTCAGCTGACTGAGGGCAGCGCCGGGAGAAGGAGCGTCCACCTCGTGTACCACCACCCATAGTCCGTCGCCGTTGACGAAGCACCAATTGTCTCGTACGTCACGAGTGTTCTGGCCACATTAATGCCCCATGCGCATCAGGAGCTCATAGTTCCCGGCTCATATCGCTCAGATCCGTTCCATGTTGTTTCAAATCAATCCATCAAGATCCATTTTGCTCCGAAATGATCATCCGTCGGCCGTCCGTACTGCGTTGCTGATAGTAAATCCGCAGGAAGAGCACCTAGCGGTCATTTTGGATGGCCTTGGATCTTGGAGGTTCGCTAAGCATGTCCACCATGGTGATCATTAAAACGATCATCGCCCTCGCCGCCGCGGTTTTGACGGGGGGAGCCGCGGTTGTCGTCGCGCGACGTTCGGGCAAGGGCCCGTCCGCGGCCCTGCTCGTGGGGCTGACTGTTGGAACCGCCGCGCTGGGCGGAGTGACCCCGATCCTCTTCGGCTAGTGGGGTGACCACGAAGGTTCACCGGGTGGCGTGAGGCATCGATCTCGGGATCCGCGGTGGCAGGCTGATCGGTCGCTCTCGATGGCAGCAGGTTGTCGTCGAGGGTGAGGTGTGTGGGTGGCAGAGCCGGTCAGAGCACGACGGTCGAGCGGGAACGAAGGCCGCCGGTCGCAGCAGATCGTGCGCCGGGACAGACACGAGTCGATTCGGATGCGGCGGGCGTTGATCATTATGGCGTCGGCGTCGGGACTCCCGCTCCGGGATCGCGCGACTGATGGCAACGCATGAGGACACCGTGCGCGATGTGATCGATGCCTTCAATGAACGGGGGGCCGGCCGCGCTGGCCCCTCGGAGGGCGGGAGGCCGTCCCCGTCTGACCACGGATGAGGACATCGCGTTCATCATCCAGACGGCCACCACGCGCCCGGCCAGGCCGGGGCGTCCGTTCACCCACTGGAGCGTACGCAAGCTCCCCGACCACCTGGCCCGCCACAGCGACCGCAGGGTCGTCATCGGGCGCGAGCACCTGCGCCGGCTGCTGCACCGGCGCGGCGTCACCTTCCAGAGCGTCCGCACATACGCCTACCGCTCATACGTGATCCGCGACATACACCCAGCGCGCCAGCGCCTTGCGAGACCGACTGGGCCGCCAGGACCCGTCGCAAGAGGACTGCCACAGCGATCGGCTGCGATGACGAGAACCTCCAACGCGAACTCTTCGACGCCTTCAACCTCGAACTCCGCTACCGCGTCAACACCCACGAAGTTCTCATCCACATCACCGTCAAGGAGGACAACTTGCCAGCGATCAAAGCTCTCACGAACGCAATCGCCGACCCTCCCGAAGGAGGATCGGCGACCCAAGACCGTTCCCTTGTTCTGTGTGCCCCCTGTCGGCGCGGACTCTTTGCACCAGCGCCCAGGAACGGCCAGCCTCTGGACCGGAAACGCACCAGCCACCTGGCCCGACTCGAACCAGCTCTGACCGCCTGAAACGAGTTGACCAGCAGGGTCCTGCACGCTGCTGAACTGACGTCCAGGCCACCCACCGTTACCAGCTCCCAGAAAGCGAGCCGGAGCCCGACTCCCTCGTCGAGTGGTACCGGCCCGAGGAGGCTCGTCAGCGGCCCTGCTCATCGTTGCGGGTCAGCAGGGCAAGGCAGGCCAGGCTGAGCGCCGCCACCCCGGTGAGGTAGACCGTGATCGGCCACGTGCCGTTCCCCGTGGCGAACAGTGCGGTGGCCACCGTCGGGGCGATGCCGCCGCCGAGGACAGCCCCGATCTGGTAGCCCAGCGACACTCCGCTGTAGCGCAGCCGTACGGCGAACAGCTCAGCGAACATCGCCGCCTGAGGGCCATAGACCAGGCCCAGGGCCATCCCCATCCCCACCAGCGCGCCCAGTACGGCAGGCGTCGTCCCCATGTCGATGAGCGGGAAGAAGACGGCAGCCCACAGCAGCAGAACGGCGGAGCCGACGAGCAACACCCTGCGACGGCCGTACCGGTCGGACCACGCCGCCGCCCAGGGGATCGTCACGAGCCAGACGGCGGCGGCGATCAGGACGAGCAGCAGGATGTCGTCCCGGCCAAGGCCGAGCGTCTGGGTGGTGTAGGACAGGACATACACCATGAAGATGTAGCCGATGGCGTTGGTACCGATGAACCCGCCACCGGCCAGCAGCACCGCCCTCCACTGCGTGCGCAGCACCTCCACCACGGGAACGCGGGACCGCTCGCCCGCGGTCGACCCCTTGCGCAGCTCGGCGAAGTCCGGACTCTCCTCGACCTTGAGCCGGATCACCAGGCCGACCGCGACCAGCACCAGGCTCGCCAGGAACGGGATACGCCAACCCCAGTCGGCGAAGACCTCGGCACCGAGGGCGCTGGAGGTCACGAGGAAGACGAGGTTGGCGAGGATGAGGCCGCCGGGGACGCCCATCTGGGGGAAGCTGCCGTAGAAGCCGCGCCGAGAGCGCGGGGCGTGCTCGACGGCCATGAGCACCGCCCCACCCCATTCGCCGCCGACAGCCAGGCCTTGGGCAAACCGCAGCACGACCAGCAGGATCGGTGCCCAGATCCCCGCTGTGGCGTAGGTGGGCAGCAGGCCGATGCCGGCGGTGGCCAGACCCATGACCATGAGGGACAGCACCAGCATGGCCTTACGCCCGGCTCGGTCACCGAAGTGGCCCATGATCACGCCACCGAGGGGGCGGGCGAGGAAGCCGACGGAGTAGGTGGCGAACGCGGCGAGGGTGCCCGCGGCCGGAGAGAAAGTCGGAAAGAACTGCTTGGCGAAGATCAGCGCCGCCGCGGAGCCGTAGATGAAGTAGTCGTACCACTCGATGGTGGTGCCGATGAAGCTGGCGCCGACGACGCGGCGCAGGCCGCGCGGGTCAGGGGCTTTGCTGGATGCTCCAGACGTTTCTGAGGGCACGGACATGATGGCTCCTTGGGGGGATGTGGCCGTGGTGTGCGGAGGGAGAGGCGCGCGAGGAGTCGGTGAAGGGGAAGCCCTGTATCGCGTGCGGAACTGAAGGCAGCGCGACAGACCGCGCCGCCGAATTCGGGGGGACGCAGGTGAGGAAACGGGTGTGGTGAGAGAAGGCGGCGTGAGCTGGTGGCTCAGTGCGCGCACAGGTCCTTGACCCGGCGGAGCATGCCTGGGGAGCGTTCGAGGGTCTCGGGTTCGACGATCTTCACCTCTACGGAGACGCCGACCCCGTCCTTGATGCCCTTGGCGATCGCACGCTCGACGGCCTCACGCTGCGCAGCGCCGAGCCACCGGTGAACAGCACGCAAGAGATGCGCACTTTTGCGGCCCCGGTGGACTTCGTCCATGGGGACGGCGAACATGCCGTACGGGTAGGTATCTCGCAGGTCGGCCTCGGTGGTGGCTGGGGACCGGCAGCTATTGGGCTTGACCACGGCGTCGTCGAACTTCTTCCGATACAGCTCCGCGTTCTCGTACGCGTGCCCGGCGTGGCCCACAGCCGGGTCACTCGAGGTCCTCGTCGTTCTTCGCGCGTCAGACGCTCAGCGTCGTCCAGCAGGTCGCCGAGGCGGAGTCCCGGCCCCGCCCGGGCTGTATGTGCGAAGTTCATCGCGACTCCTTCGTTGCCACTGCGCCCAAGCGAATGCGCAGGCAGAGACGACGGGATGGGCTCTGCGCGTGGTCTGCACCACGGGATATAACGACCGAACGTTCGGTTAATGTGCGCCAAGTAACCCAGAACACCCATCACCTGTCAAGAGGCGGAAACATGCCCCTGTCCCCCGGCTTCCGAGCTCCCGGGGCATCCAGGCGAGGGGATCGTCGCAGCGGCCGAGACCCCCTGTACGGCTTCCGCCTCGACGTCCGACGAAGAGCCCGCGCAGGGTCCGCAGGCATCGGGCTCCGAGCCGGTGAGTGCCGCATCGGCGTATCCGATGCCTCGTCCAGAAGGGCGATGACGCGTTCGAGCGGGCCGATCACCTCCATCGGCGAGGTGTCGAAGTCGGGCCGGGCCGCGGCCCACAACTCGCGAACTCGTTCGGTGCTGCGGCTCATGCCTTCCGCCATATTGTTAACGGGTTGACCATCGGTTTACATTTGTTCTCATGACAGACAGCACCGCCCTCCGGCGTCCGGGCCCGCTGCTGGTTGTCCTGAGCCTGCTCACCGCCGTGGCGCCGCTGGCCATCGACATGTACGTGCCCGGCTTTCCCGAACTGGGACGAGAGCCGGCCGCGAGCGGGTCGGCGGTGCAACTGTCGATGAGCGTCTTCCTGGTCGGCCTGGTCGCCGGCCAGCTCATGATCGGGCCGCTGAGCGACAGGCTGGGCCGGCGCCGGCTGCTGGTGCCGGGCGCCGCCGCCTTCGCCATCCTGTCGGCCTGCTGCACGCTGGCGCCGACCGTGCCGTTGCTGGTGGCCGGCCGGTTCCTGCAGGGCTGCGCGGGGGCGGCCGGGCTGGCGCTGGCGCGTGCCGTCCTGACCGACCGCTTCGCTGGGCCGCGGCTGCCGGTCTACTTCTCGATCCTGGCCATGATCCTCGGCGTCGCGCCGGTCCTCGGACCGCTGCTGGGTGGGGTGACTGTGAGCGCTTCCGGGTGGCGTACGGTGTTCTGCGCGCTAACGGTCTTCGGGCTCGTGTCGCTGGCCGCGACCTGGCTGGGCGTGCCGGAGTCGCTGCCGCCCGAGCGCCGATCGCCGGGCGGTCTGCGGCAGGAAGATCCCGATCGAGGTGGTCACACCCGAACAGGCGCCGGCCGACCTGGGCAGGACGATGCCCGCGATGGGAGTAGAGGCGATCATGCGCGCGTGGGAGGCGGGCTCCGAGGTCGCCCCCGAGACCTCCGTCATCGTCGAAAAGCTCACCGGACGGCCCGTACAGACCTTCGCAGAATGGGCGCGGGACCACGCCGCCGACTTCCGCTGACCACTTCAGGCCAGGAGACCCAGGATTTCAGGTGCTTCCCAGGCCGTCAGTTGCCGTTCGGGGGGCAGTTTCCTCATGCGCGAACTGGTTGATCGGCTCGGCGAGGGTTCATGGCCTCCTGGCTGGTCGTCGGGGCTCTTCCTCGACGCTGCGACGATCGCCGCGGCTCGTCCCGCGTCAAGATCGTTCGCCATCGCTTCGCTGCGGGCGCTGCATCTTGACCCGCCCTCCCAGCGGCGGGCCAGGCGTTGTCGGTTGCTGGACTCACTGATCAGCGGAGCCGGGCAGGCATGTGATGCGTTCAGGCCGGAGGCCGACCCCGACCATGTACGCCATCGCCTGGCGAACCAGGCGTGAGCCCGCGATCGGTTGACGGAGCCGGTCTCCCCTCATGGCCGGTTCGATGCCGAAACGCTGAATCAGCCGCTGCAACGTCTGTGCCGCCACAGTCGGTTGTCGTCTTCTCCGTTTCACCGCGGCCAGCACGGTCGGTGGAATCGGCGTGCCGTGTCGTTGCGCGTGCAACAGGGGCACCGTCAGCAGGTTCGCCGTGGCGACGGCGTCCTGGATGGCGAGGTTGACGCCGAATCCGCCGATCGGTGACATGGCGTGCGCGGCATCGCCGATGCACAGGAGCCCGGGGGCGTGCCAGCGGCGTAGCAGGTCGATGCGTACGTCGAGTCGATGGAGCTCGTGGATCTCGCTCACTCGGTCGGCCAGGAAGGGGGCGAGCGCGGCCACCTGTTCTCTCACGTGCTCGATACCGGACGGCGCCGTGCCCTTGGTGATCTCGAAGCTGGCCTGCCAGTAGCTTCCCCGATCGATCAGGCTCAGGACGGAGCCGCCTCCGACCCGTATGCACAATCCTTCGTCCGGATCGTCGGCACGACGGCTGATCTTGAACAGCCCCACATCGGTGGGCGCGCCGAAGGCTCGTGAGGGCAGGGCTGCGGCCATGCGGATCGCGGAGTTGCGGCCGTCCGCGCCGACGGTGAGCTGGGCCCGTATCTCGTGCTCGCCATCGGCATCGCGGAATCGCACGCCGGCCACCCGCCCGCCGTCGCGTACGAGGTCGTGGGCCTGAGACCGCATGAGGAGCCGGAAGGTCGGCAGGCCGGCGCCAACCTCGGCCAGCAGGTTCAGGAACTCCCACTGGGGGATGAACGCCAGGTACGGGAACCGCACGCGCAGCAGCCGGAAGTCGGCCATCTCCATCCGTCGGCCGCCCTGCACCATTTCGATGGCCGGGACTTTGCGATGTGGCAGCGCGTGAAAACGGTCGGCCAGTCCGAGTTGGTCCAGGACCTCCAGGGTGGCGGGGTGCACGGTGTCGCCACGGAAGTCCCGCAGGAAGTCGGCGTGCTTTTCCAGCACCGTGACCTGGATGGCAACTCTGGCCAGCAGAAGGCCGAGCATCAGGCCGGCGGGGCCGCCGCCGGCCACGCAGACGGTGGACTCGATGCAGCTCATCTGATGATCTTCCGGGCGATTGCCTCGATCGCGCTCGTCGAGGACTCGACAGCTGCGAAGCCGCGCTCGATCATGGCGCGCTCGTAGGCGCTGATCGCCTCCAGCAGGGTGCTGCTGCCCTGTTGGACGGTGATCAAGTGGCGGGCCAGGTCAGCGGCGTCGCTCAGTGCGGTGTTGGCGCCGGAGCCGCGGGAGGGTGGCATGGCGTGGACGGCGTCGCCGAGGAGCGTCACATGGTCGCTCACCCACGCCGGGATCGGGAGAGTCGTGCCGATGGAGAGATGGAAGGTCTGCTCGGGCCATGATCGCTCGATGATCCGTCGCATGGCTGGGTGCGCGTCCGCGGTGAGGTCGAGGGCTCGCCGGTGCAGCTCGGGTCCGGGCAGGTGGGCGTCGGACGCGTCGAGCCGGTCGCGGTGCACGGTGATCGCCCACATGACGAAGTCGCCGGTGTCGGTGAGGAGCACGTCTGGCGCCAGGTGTTCGGCGGTGGGCCGCGGCTGGTTCTCGAACCGCATGTATCCGATCATCATCGCGGGGTCCATGCCCGTCACGGCCGCGAAGGCGTGCTCGAGCCCGTCCGGGAGCGAGCGTTCGATCTCGCCGGTGATCGGGCCCTTGCCGCCGATCCACCGGATCTCCAGATCCTCCACCCGCGCTTGCGGCAGGCGCTGACCGCGTACGGCTGAGCCGATCCCGTCGGCACCGACCAGGACGTCGCCGCTCTCGCTGGTGCCGTCGGCGAACCAGGCCCGGACCTGCCCTCCCCCGTCCTGCTCGTAGCGGGTGAACGCCTTGCCGAAGCGCACCACGCCGTCCAGGCCGCCGAGCAGGATCTCGCGCAGGGTGTTCCTGCTGACCGCCCTGCCCGTCCTGATGATCGAGGTGCCGTCGGGGAGTGCGGGCAGGGGGACCTCCTGGAGCCGCGCGCCTTCGGCGTTGATCAGCATCATCCGCTCGCTCGGCTGACCGCGCGTGGCCTGATACAGCTCGAAAAGCGGTCCGGGCAGGCAGGCGCGGAGCGCGTCCTCCCCGCGCTGGTCGATGTGGACGCGATGGCCCTGGGCTCTGCTGTACGGCCCGGCGTCGCGTTCGAGGACCAGCACGTCCACGCCGGCCTGGTGCAGTCGTTGGGCCAGGCAGAGCCCGCCCAGGCCGGCGCCCGCGATGAGCACGCGCAGGGGTTCGTTCATGTCAAGACCCTTCTCTGTGGAGGAGGCGCTCCAGCGCCTGGGTGAGGTGGCCGGGTTCGGTGGAGCGCCACGCGACGAAGCCGTCGGGCCGCACGAGCAGCGCCTCCGCTCCGCCGCCGCCCGCGCGTACCTCGACGCCGAGCGGGTCGGCGGCCGCGCGCCAGCGCTGTTCGTCGCCGTCGGCGAGAAGGACGAACGAGCGGGCCGACAGGTCGAAATGCGGCACCATGCCGCCCGGCTGCCGTGTGGGCCTACGTGGATTTTCGAACGGGTCGCCGGTGCCGTAGCGGTAGCCCAGCTCGAACGTCAGGCGATCCACCGTCAGCGCCTCGGCGGTCACGGTGGGCGCGGTCATGTGCGCAGGGAGCCTGCTCAGCCCGTCGCGCACGGTCAACTCCGCCAGCGGCCTGCGCTCGGTGTCATAGGTGTCGAGCAGGCCCGGCCCCGCCTCGCCCGACAGGACCAATTCGAGCTTCCATGCGAGGTTGTGCGCGTCCTGGATGCGCGCGTTACCGATCAGACCGGGTGTGGGCGGCGACACGTATGCGGACTTGCTCAGCAGCAGCACGCGCCCGCATACGAACCGGTCGGCGATCTCGGCCGCGATCTCGAGCGGCTCGAGACCGACCAGTTCGACGGGTAGATCCGCACGCCCGATCGCGGTTCTGATCAGCTCCGCGCACTGTTCCGTCGTGAGGCCGGTCATCGGCACGGTGAGCCCGAATATCCCTGGTTCCTCCGGCAGGAGCAGCCCGTTCACGCTGCCGAGCACATAGCCGTCGCACAGGTCAAGGTCAGCACGGAAGCTGATGGTGAGCTGGCGGCCGAGCCTGCCGGGCCCGTGCGCGGACACCCCGGCCGCATCCCTGAGGGCGGAACCGGAGGCCGCGATCAGGTAGCGAGCCTCGACCGTCGTGCCGTCGTCCAGCACGCCCGTGACTCGGCCCGGACTGGCCTCGAAGCCGGTCAGCGTGACGCCCAGCCGCACCTCGGCGCCGCGTTCACGCGCCTGGGTACGCATGACCGCCGCCAATTCCCGCTCGTTGCAGGTGCACACGGGCACCTCGCTGACGGACGGGGGTATCGGGTCCCACGGCGAGAGCAAGCGAGCGCTCGCCGAGCCCGTGACCGTGTCGGCCACGATCAGGCCGCCGCTCTCGCGCCCCAGCTCGATGTCGCGAACCGGCTCCTCCAACCCCGCTCCACGCAGCACCTGCATGGTGCGCGGATTGAGTCGGTGGTTCCTCGGCGCTCTGGGCATCTCCCGCTCGCGCTCCACCACCAAACACGTCACACCAACCTGGCTGAGGAGAGCCGCCACGGTCAGCCCACTCAAGCCGCCGCCGACGATCAGCACATCCATTCTTCATCACCCGTTGGAGAATATAGCCAGATCGGCGACATACTTCAACGCCTGTTGGAGAAAATGTAGGATCGCGTCATGAGTGCACGATCAGGCCGGTGGCGCAGCGGCATGGAGAGCCGCCGCAAGATCCTCGAAGCCGCACGCACCCGCTTCGCCAGCGACGGCTACGACAAGGCCACCGTGCGCGCCATCGCCGCGGACGCCGGCGTGGACCCTTCGATGATCAGCTATTTCTTCGGTGGCAAGGACAAGCTGTTCGCCGCCGCGCTGCAGGCGCCCGGCAGCCCACGCGAGCCGGTCACCGCCCTGCTCGCCCATGGCAGCGCCGGAGTCGGCGCCGAGTTGGTCCGGCGCTTCCTCCAACTGTGGGACGCGACCACGAGCCTGGAGCCGATCCTCGCCCTGACCATGTCCGCAGGCAGCCACGGTCCGTCGGCGCAGATGCTGCGCGAGTTCATCGACAGGGAGTTCACCGCGCAGATCGCAGAGAGAATCGATGGTCCCGACCGCGCGATGCGCGCCGCTCTCATCACCGCTCAGCTCATGGGACTGGCGATCGCCAGGTACGGCATGCGCGTCGCCCCTGTCGCCTCGGCCGACCACGACGACATCGTCGTATGGGCTGGGCCGATCGTGCAGAGCCTGCTTGACGGCGAGACCTTTCAGAGCG
The DNA here is from genome assembly GCF_039536965.1 of Nonomuraea antimicrobica. Lineage (NCBI taxonomy): Bacteria > Bacillati > Actinomycetota > Actinomycetes > Streptosporangiales > Streptosporangiaceae > Nonomuraea > Nonomuraea antimicrobica. The sequence continues at coordinate 39,864 of NZ_BAAAZP010000211.1, forward strand.
CACGAAAGGACCTGGCTCCGGGATGAGCCGTCGAGCGGATGATCAGCCGATGGCCGTTCGTGGGGCAGCGAGGTCAGGAGAGCGGCGAGAAGGGCCGGCCTTCAGGTGCGGATCTGACTCTGGTGTCGGTGCCGAGTTCGTCGTTCAAGGACGGTGATCTGGTGACTCAGGGCGAGAATCTCGACATCCTTGTCCCGATCGCTCATGGGCAGCAACCGCAGCGCGGCGAGGTGTTCGTGGCCGTGAGACAGGCCAGGCGAAGGAGCACGGCCGATCGTCATGCCGCACGCGTTTGCCTCTGGTGACCGGAGCTTGCGCATGCCACGCGAAGCCCTCTCAGGGTCATGACCCGGGCGGATGTAATTTTCGGCAGGCGCAGGGTTACCCAGCACGCCCGTAACCTTCTCGCCGATCTGAACGACCAGCCGGGACGTTCCGGTTTCTGATCCGGGATCGGGACATGAAGTTCACCGACAGCTTCGAGGAGGTGTTCGCAGGCGACGACATTCACGTGCTGAAGGTCCCGCCGCGGTCGCCTCGCGCGAACGCGTTCGCCGAGCGATGGGTCCGCACCGCACGCGCGGAGTGCACCGACAGGCTGCTGATCTTCGACGAGCCGCACCTTCGTACTGTGCTGGACGAATATGCCGATCATTACAATCGGCACCGGCCACACCACTCCCTCGGCCTTCGAGCGCCCACCGGGTCTGACGTGATTCCGCTGCCGGCGGGCCGGATCGAGCGCCGTCACGTCCTCGGCGGGCTGATCAGCGAGTACCAGCGAGCTGGCTGACCAACGGGGTGCAGTCATGAAATACGCAGGTCAGGGCTTTGGGCCTAGTTTTGACACCCTTCAGGAGCCACCGCCGTCATCGCGGTCGTCTGGCCTGTTACGCGGCTCAACGCGTAGCTGACCTGTGACACCGAACCTTGAAGCTTACCCCCTGGCGAATGAAGCGCCTTCCAGCAGGGTTGTCCCATGGGTGCCATCGACCAGATGGGGCCGCCGGATGATCACACTCTTCATCTTGCCTCGTACGTGAAACATCGCAGTGTCCGCGCTCGCGGGGACACTGCGATGTCAAATTCTCGTTCAGATGAATGGCGCGACCCTAGCCGTGCATACGCATCGCCCAGTTCTGGTCCTGGTTCTGGCTGGCATGCCACTGGATGACCGGCGTACCGTTCGCCTGGCTGCTGTTGGGCACAGCCAGCCACTTGTTGCTGTTGTAATTCTGGAAGCCCCAGCCTTCACCGGCGCCCATCGAAACCTTCCGCCAACGCTGCTCCGCGCCATCCCCGCACTCCCACTGGATCGCGGCTGCACCGGCGACCTTGCTGGCGTTACCGATGGCCAGGCACTTACCGCTATTGGCGTTGACGAGCCTCGTGCCGCTCCAGTACCAACGCTGCTCGTTGCCCCCATTGCACCCCCACTGGATGGCGCGTGCGCCATTGGCCTTGCTGCCGCCCGCGATGGCCAGGCACAGTTCGGGCGCCCAACCGTTGTAGTTGAGCAGTTCGAACGTGGCGGCGCTGGCCGATGCCGTGCCAGTAAGCGACGTCACTGACGCGACCACACCAACCGCCATGGCGATGGAGGTCTTCCGGAAAATCTTGTTCACAGGACACCCTTCCGATCAATTGAATGGTCTGACTTCTGCGGATAAACTTTGAGTGAAGAGAAAATGTCGTCCCGGCGACGGCCCGGTGCCATCCTCAGCCGAATGTCGGCGAAAGTGGGCACGGAACTGTACGGCGAGCTCTTCGCCTCAGAAGCTGTAGCGGTCGAAGTAGATCACCCTCACCGCTCGCCGTCCAATATCGGTAGGAGCCGATCCTCGATAGTGAATCGGATATCATGCCAGCCCAGCCTGCCTGGGCGCCCCGTGATGGTTACGACTTGACGCCCTTGGGGTTGTTCTCACTCGCTTCCACGATGTGGATGTCGTTGTGTTTCTCATCGTGGCGGCCGAAGGTAGGGCGGATAGCGGACGGCGCCTGTCCGTTATAGGGGCGAGAGCAACCCCTCCTCTCCGGTGGTGAGTCGAGCCCGGGATTGCCCTGCCGACGCTCCGGAGCAACCTACTGTTAGCGATCAGGTCATGCCCTTCATGTGGACGGACGGCATTTCAGACGAGAAAATCCTGGCCGTCCATCCACGCCGGGTGGATGTTTCCTTGGTAGCCAGGAATGCAGCGAAAGTGTCAACCTGCGAACGGATTCCTGCGGCAGGTAACGATCACCATGACGGTCGGTGTGACGGCCACGGTAACGTCGCTTACCGGCGGCGGCACAGCATCGGTCGGCACCGCGAAGCTGGCCTTGTTCGAACTGGTCAACTTCAACGCCATAGGACCCGACAAGTGCCTGGCCATCGGTAGCTCCAGCAAGGCCGCCGGCGCAGCCGCGATCCACTGGGCGTGCGACGGTGGCCAGGAGCAACTTTGGCGAAAGGTTTCGGAGGGCGCCAATGACGGCTGGCGCATCCAGAACGTGCACAGCGGCCTGTGGCTGGCCGTGGGCAGGGGCAGTGACAAGAATGGCGCGCCGGTCATCCAGTGGCAGAAAGGCGACGGCCTTGAGCAGTACTGGGCACAGCGTATGCTCTAAGGCGTGCCCCTCGGATCATGGATTTGTGGTGCAGAGCCAGATTCTGATCGAGGCGACATCTTAACGAGTAAGTCCGATGTGATCAGTGGTCGTAGACGATCAGCGAGCGGGTGATCGGGGCTCCGGTCTTGTTTTTGTGCTAGATCGCTGCGGCCATTGCCAGGATGCGCTGAGCGACCCGGATGGCCACGCCCTCGAAGGTTCGCCCTCCGTGTTGTTCAACGTCGAGTTGCCCTTTGAGAGGGTCGTTGACCGACTCGATGAGCTGGCTGGACCTTCTTGAGCATCGGCTCGCCGTAGCGCTGCTTCTCTCGCTTGCGTGAGGGACGCAGCAGTTCGATGCCCTGCTCGGCCGGGTCCTTCTCAAAGGGCTTGGAGGCGAAGCCCTTATCCGAGATGAGCAGGATGTCCTCGCGCTCGGCGATCAGGTCGGCGTCGATCTCGAGCATCGCGGTCAGCACCTCCCGCTCGCCGATCTTCGGGTTGGCCAGCGCCCACAGGATCGGCATCCCCGCAGGTGTGGCGGCGGCTGTGCGACGCGGCCCCGCGCTTGGGGCTGCTGCGGCGGCGTTGGCATGGCCGGGGGTGCGGAAGCAAGCCACGATCACTATGGTGTCCAACCGCAGTACATCAGTAGCGGGAATGGTGCTCGCGGCCGTGGCGATCGGCCTTAGCGCGGTGAAGGTGGCGTCCTCCGCTCTCTTTTGGCCCGACAGCAAGGGCGTACAGCAACGGAGTATTACACGATCACACGCCTTCGGTCCCCATCTATCGCTTGGCCAGGGAAGGGGACTTCTCTGCGTTGTGACTGGCTCCCGTTTGCAAGCAGGCACTCATGCTGCTGATCTGCAGAGGTGGATAGGTACGCGCCAAGTTGCGGCCGTGGCACTCCTTGTCGGGCCTTGCTGCGGAACGATGCTCACCCTGCCCGCTGATCGGGAGATGAGGGGAAGTGTCCGCGCACGTGACCACGTTCGCCCGTGTGGAGGTAGGAAGGCAAGCACCCTGGCGATTTTGCTGAGCCGAATCCGCAGGGCTGCGGCAGCAGATGGCAGCCGGCATTCATAGCCAAACATTCCTGGTCGGCCGACGCGGCGTCGATATGTCTCCGCAACATGCTGGACTGCTGGCGGAATCGGTGGTCAGGAGAGTCGGAGCCTGCGGAATCGGGTCAATTATGGACGGTCAGCTCGCGGTGCTGCTGCGGGATCAGATGTGCTCACACCGTTCAAGGACGGATAGCGCGGAGGGCTTTTCGGAGTTCACCGACAGGATCGCCGTCGTGGTAGACACGCTCGCTGAGCTCGATGCCGTCGAGGAACTCCTGGTAGCGGACCGCGTAGAACAGGTGCTGATAGGGCTCTGCGAGTTCGAGGGCTCGGGCCGGATTTGAGCCGGGCGCGTGCTTGCGCCACGCGTCGATCCAGGTCGTGATCGGCAGGTGCCAGTCGGCCTCGGACATGAACATCCGGGTGCGCAGGCCGTCCAGGACGGGATGGCCGACGTGCGCGTCGGCGAAGTCAAGGACGACGGCGGTCCCGCCGTTCGAGCGCCAGTTGCCTGTATGGAAGTCGCCGTGCACGACGGTTTCGGGTAATCCGCACGCGTTGAGTTCGGCGACCAGAGCGGGCAGGACGTGGACGAGCCGCCGGGCTTTTTCTCGTTCCTCAGACGTAAGGTCCGTTCGGTCGATCACCTCGTCGACGCGCTCGGCCAGGCCCTCCGGCGTACGGCGGGGCAGTCCTGCAGGAGGGGTGGCGGCCGCCTGGGCGGCGACGAAACGGGTGATGGTCGTACGGATGACATCGGGTGAGGCGTTCCAGCAGTCCTCGCCCGGCACGTGATCGAGCAGGACCCGGCGGCTGGCCGGGTCGACGGCGACCACGGTCGGCACGATCGCAGGGTCGGCCTCGGCGAGCGCCGCCATCACGCTGCCTTCGTCGGCGGCGAACTCCGGCGTGATCTTCAACCAGACGGGGCCGTCGAGCGTCGGGATGCGAAACAGCCCCGCGAGGTTCCACGTCTTGACCTGCCGGGCCGGGCCGAGCGCGGGTCGTCCGGCAGCGCGGAGCGCGTCACCGGCCCAGGCCAGAGCGTCTCGTACGCCGTGGGGCGTGGCCCACGCGGAACGCCCTGTCTGGATGTCCAGCAGATCAGCCGGGACGCTCGGGGAAGGACTCTTAACGGCAGGCGACGTAGCGCGCCGGGGATCGCCGAGGAACTCGGCGTGATAGGTCACGTGGCCGCCGCGCGGCGGGTCGCCGCCTTCGACGCTCACCAGGCGCAGGACCACGACGGGCCCGCCCAGCACGGCTTCGAGATACTCGACCACCGGCTCGACCATCGCCCACCACGGGACCGCAACCGGGAACGGGCCGACGACGCCGACATACTTGTCACCACAGGTGACCAGGGCGGTCACGGTTCTTTCCACACCGCCAGTGTGTGGGCCACCAGCAGGATTCGGCGAACGATTTCAGGTGCGCCCGCGCTCTGGGGGACCACCCGTATCTCTCGCCTGAGCCGCCGGGCAAAACACAAGATCCGCGTTGGAGTCGAGGACACATTCCGCCAGGCCATCGTGGCCACCGATCTTCGCCGCGCCCGCTACCGAGGCATCGCCAAGGTCCACCTCGAACAGGTCTTCTCAGCCGTCGCCCTCAACCTGACCCGCTTGGACGCCTGGTGGAACGGCCGCAGCCTCGATCGAGGCCGAACCAGCCATCTCGCCCGTCTTGAACTGACAGAACTCGCATTAACCGCTTGAAGGCGAGTTAGCCAGCAAGGTCTCCGACGTAGCGGCCAATGTTCCGGGGAACGGCCCATCGGGAACAACCGAACGCTCATTGGCGATAGCGAGCCCCGAGGTGGGGGAGATAACGCCAGCCATATGGGAGAAAAGGACAGTCGTCCACTCCCACCTCGGCGTCCATGACACCTACACCTTCGCCATGCCCGACCTCTCGCCCGGCGCCATCCGCGACCTGCGCGACCCGAATGCCGCCGAGGACGACCTGGCTGCACGCCGGAGAGAGATCTGACCAGCGTGGCGGAACAGAGGGTGGCAACGTGGCAGCCATGAAGGAGACACCGGACTCGGCCGCAGCGACCTACGAGGACCTGCTGCGCCAGACCCGCCGGATCCACCAAGAGTTGGAGCGGCACCACGGGATAACCCGGCGGCAACTCCAGGAGGAGTGGAAGACCGCCTAAGCCGCGATCTTGTAGCGCGTCAAACCCGCGCACGTGGGTTGATCTGGGGGTTCACCAGTCGAGCTAGACGGCTCGGCGGTACTCGTTGATCACTCCTCCGTGCACCTTGCGGCGTTCGATCCGGCCTTCCATCGGCACCACCACATGCTCATCATGATCGGGTGGCCGTTGCCCACGAGCCTGACGCGGCCGATGTTCGTTGTAGTGATCGACATATTCGTTCAGGACCGAGCGCAGGTGACGTTCGCCATAGATCAGCACGCGGTCGGTACACTCGGCGCGCACCGTTCGGACCCAGCGCTCGGCCCTCGGTGTCCGCGGCGGCGTCTTCAACACCGTGATACCCACGGCGGTGAACACCTCATCGAAGGCGGTGGTGAACTTGGCATCCCGATCTCGGATGAGAAAGCGGAACGACCCTGCCCGCTCGCCGAGGTCCATCAGGAGATTGCGGGCCTGCTGAGCGGTCCACGCCCCGGTCGGATGGCGGGTCACGCCCAGGACGTGCACCCGTCGCGTGCGAACCTCCATCACGAACAACACGTACAAGCGCTTCAGAAAGATCGAGTCAACGTGGAAGAAATCGCAAGCCAGAAGCCCTTTAGCCTGCGACCGTAAGAAGGTCCGCCAGGAGGTGTCGAGATGTCGGGGCTCCGGCCCGAAACGGCGCGAGCGCAGGATGCGCCGCACGGTCGCCCCGCTGACCTGGAAGCCAAGCCGCGTCAACTCCCCGTGCACCCGTCGATGGCCCCATCCGGGGTTCTCCCGCGCCAGGCGAATGATCAGGTCCCGGATCTCCCGGCTCGTTCCTGGACGCCCGGGCCGATGCGGGTAGGGCCAGGCCCGTCGCAACAGGCGACGATGCCATGCCAGCAATGTCGCCGGAGTGACCAGCCGATGAGCGCGCAGCGCCAACGGCAACCACCGGGCCAGCGCCGCGAGAACGGCTCGATCGGCCCAGTCCGGCTTCGGGCGTCCGACCTGACGCCGCAGCACCGCCACCTCGTGACGCAACACCATGATCTCCGTGTCCTACGACACTTCACCGCGGCCCAGCAACATCAGCCAGCCGAACACCCGGAGCGCGATCAGATAGAGCAGACGGACAAGCACAAGACGCGATCTTTTCTGCGGGGACGGACCCCGTCTAACCGCAGGTCAGCGCCCGTCGTGGCTGTATTTTGACGCGCTACAGGTAAGGGCGACTGAGGCGTTTCTGACTTAATGATGCAGATCGCAGATTCTTCAGCCAGCATCGGTGGCTC